>CANJNE010000044.1 GCA_947475275.1 Flavobacteriales bacterium
ACCTCCGTTAGAGGAAGAGAAAATAACGATATGTCACATTCCTCCAGGAAATAGTGGGAATCCGCAAACAATAGAGATTCCATTATCGGCTTGGCCCGCGCATCAAGCGCATGGAGATGTTTTGGGTGCTTGCGTTGAAACACCAACACCACCGACGCCTCCTGCACCTCCGTTAGAGGAAGAGAAAATAACGATATGTCACATTCCTCCAGGAAATAGTGGGAATCCGCAAACAATAGAGATTCCATTATCGGCATGGCCCGCGCATCAAGCGCATGGAGATGTTGTGGGTGCTTGTGTTGAAACACCAACACCACCGACACCTCCTACACCTCCGGTAGAGGAGGAAAAGATTACGATTTGTCATTATCCTCCGGGAAATAATGGAAATCCGCAAACTCTCGAAATTCCTTTATCAGCATGGCCCGCGCATCAAGCGCATGGGGATGTGGTTGGACCTTGCGTTGAAATACCGAATGAAAACGGAAACAACCAAAATGGAAATGGAAATTCAGGAGGAAATTCTGAAAATCAAAATAATAGTTCCGGAAATAATGGAAACAACAATTCTGAAAATGGAGGTAATAATGGTTCGGGCAATGAAAATGGTCGAAATAATCAAGTAGAAAAACCTACAACAAAGCCGGTTGTAAAACCTGATGTTACTCCGCCTGCAAAAACTGAAATAAAAGAGGAAAAACCTGAAAATACTCCTAAACCTGTAGCTCCTGTAACACCTAAAGGAAAGGGAGGTGGTTAGATTTTAATTCATTCTTTATTAGGAGGCTGTTTCAATTGAAGCAGCCTTTTTCATTTAATACTTTTTGTTACGAAATTGCATAAGCAATCAAATATTTTTATAAATCAAAGGAACTCATTATATTCGCAGTCCTAAATAAAAAGTATATGGCGATTATTGGTAAAATCAGAGAAAAATCTGCACTTATTGTTATCATAGTTGGTTTGGCATTGTTAGCATTCGTATTGAGTGATTGGCAAAAAATGTTTGGTCAGTCTGAGAACCCTTACGGTTATGGAACAGTTTACGGCGAAAAAGTTGATTATGCCAAGTTTGAGGATGCAAATAAAAAATTTGAGCAAATAGACCAAATGCAGCTTCAACAAAGTGGAAAACCTTATACACCTGAAGATCAAGAAGCCTCTGCAGACAAAGCTTGGAACTATGTTGTTGAAAATGAAATATTGAAAGGTGAGTTTGATGCACTTGGAATAGACGTTGATGAGGAAGAATTTGAGGCATACCTTTACGGTGATGAGAAGGCAGGATTTTCGCCTTTACCTCAACTCGCACAAAGCTTCACAGATTCTGCTACAGGAAAATATAACCCTAATCTATTGAGAAAGCGTATTACGGAAATGGAGAATTCTGAAGATGCAAAAGTCCAAGCAGATTGGTTGGATTATAAAAACAGTTTGATGGAGGATCGAAGAAAAGAGAAATACTATAATATTGTTGCTCAAGGTGTTTATGTAACCAAACTAGAGGCTGAGGATGAATATTTTGGTCAAAAGGAGGTTAAAAATATAAGTTTTGTATTAAAAAGATATGATCAGATACCTGATGCTGAAATAAAGGTTAGTGACAGTGATGTTCAAGCATTTTATGAAAAGCATAAGGAGGATAAAAAATACCAAGTTCGAGAGAATGCAAGAGATTTGAGATATTTTGAGATTCTGAATAAACCGTCGAAAACAGATACTAATAATTTCAATAATACTATGCAAAGTATAATTGAAGAATTTAAGTCAGCACCGAATGACTCATTGTTTGTAATGAAAAATAGTGATGTCAAGTTTTATTCATCCTCAAAAATAGCAACAGCTGTGCCTATTGGAAACGAAAAAGAACAGAATGTTCAACAACGTTATCCTCAGTATTTAGATACAACTTTTAAGTCAGCAGTAATTGGGCAAATCGTTGGGCCTTATGATAATGGATCAAACATAGTTGTTTCGAAAGTGCTTGGGTTTACACCAACCCGTTTAAAGGCGCGACATATCTTATTGAAAACAGATCAGGCTGCTGATAAAAAATCTGTAGAAAAGAAACAAAAAATGGCAGATAGTTTACTCGCGTTAATCAATAAAACCAACTTTGAAGAATTTGTCAAGAAATATAGCGATGATCAGGGATCTGTGCCAACAGGGGGATTAATTGATAATTTCTTGGAGGCGCAAATGGTACCGGAGTTCGGTGAATTTTGTGCCACTAAGCCAATTGGAACTATTGGAACAGTTAAGACCATGTACGGAATTCATATTATTGAAGTTCTTGAGCGTGACGAAACCAAATTCCCAGTTTTGGCCTCTGTACAAAAATCCTTCAAACCAAGTTCTGAAACAAAGGATTTCTTGGAAAGTGATGTTTACGATTTAATTGAAAATAAAATTGAGCCTAAAATAACAGCTGAAACATCATTGTCTAAAAAAATCGCTTTATTCGATACATTAGCAAAAAAATCAGGATACGATGTGAAGATGTTAAGTATCCTTGAAAATAGCCCTAAACTTTACGGTTTTAATACATCAACTGCTGAGGAGGATTTGTTAAACCTAGCTTTTTCAGAAGGCGCAGTGGTTGGAGATATAACTACATCTCCTATCAAGGATAAGGATCGATACATTATTGCAATTGTTTCTTCAATTCGTAAAAAAGGGGTTCCAAGTTTTGAAGATGTTGAGGCTGAAATGAAAAGGGATTTGATTAAAGAAAAGAAGGCTGAACGAATAAAGTCTGAAATGGCCAAATACAAAGATTTAAATGCCCTTGCATCTGGATTAGCATTGCAAGTGATGAATGCAGATGTTAATTTTTCTGCAGGTCAAATTAACGGAGTTGGTCCTGAACCGACAGTGGTTGGAGCGATATTTTCTGGCCTCAAAGATGGCCAACGTACGACTCCTCTTGTTGGTGATATGGGTGTATATGTTATAAGAATCGATAAAACCACAAAGGCTCCTGCAGCGGCTAATTATGAAACTGAGCGTAAACAACTTTTAACAGGATTGCGTTCAAATGCTAGAAATGAAATTTACATAGCGCTTAAAGACAAAGCCAATGTAATCGATAACCGAAGATTCCTTAGTGCTGGAATTCTTTTCGAAAGAGAAGATTAATAACTTTTAATTTATATTATCAGGGGGGAGCGTTTTATGCTAAGCAAAAAACATTTCCCCCTGTTTTTTTTATAAGACCTTTAATTTCCAAATTCAATAAAATAACCGCTATATTGGCTATTGATTTTTGACTTTTGTGGGCAAGGACATCAATGTGTTCTTTTTTATTTTTTTGAATCAATTCAAAAATATCTTGCTCTTGAGGTTCTAAATTAAAGTTTATTTGTACTTGTTTTGTTTTTGAAATAATACCTTCCCATCCCATTATTTTTAGGAAATCTGTGCCAGATGTAATAAGGTGTGCTTTGTTCTGAGCAATGAGCATATTACAACCTTCTGATGTTTCTTGAACGACGTTTCCTGGATAAGCGAAAACATCTTTATTGTAATCGTTTGCCAAATCGGCTGTAATAAGTGATCCTCCTTTTTTTTTGCTCTCTATTACAATGACAGCATCAGCCATACCGGCGACAATTCTATTTCTTTTGGGGAAATTTTCACGGTCTGGTTTTGCATTAAAAGGAAGCTCTGTTATTAATCCACCTTTTTTTAACATTTTTCTTGCTATTTGAGAATGTATACTGGGATATATTCTTTGCATACCATTACCTAGAACTGCAACTGTTTCGATATTTTTTTCAAGTGATGCTTGATGCGCAATAATGTCGATGCCATAGGCTAAACCACTAATTATTTGAATTGCTTCTGAACCAATATCAGATATCAATTTTTCACAAATTTCTTTTCCATATTCGGTAGCGGATCTGGTACCAACAATTGCAACAGTAAATGAAGGGTTCAAATTAAAATTTCCTTGAGAGTATAAGATGATAGGTGCATCATCACAATTTCTCAAACGACGTGGATAATTGGAATCAAGATAAAAATGTGTTTGAATATCTTTTTTATGAATCCATATAATTTGTTCTTGTGCCTTTTCTAGCGCTTTTTCGCGTTGCATTCCCTGCAAGAAATGTTTATGAATCCCCGTTTTTTGATAAATCGAATTTAAAGATTCCTTAAATACAGCTTCAGGTTCTTCAAAGTGATTGAGTAATTTCGAAATTTTTTTAATTCCAAATCCATTTAAAAAACTCAATGCGATTTTGTATTGCAATAATTTATCCTGAACTGTCTCCATTCTCTAAACAATTTAAACATTTTTATTCGGATTTCACTCTTTTCTTATGGTTTACTTCATTGAAAAAGTGCAAAATGAAGATTAATATTATAAATTTGTTAAGCTATTAAACAGCAAAATAATTGATGAAACACTTAGTTAGTTTGATTGCATTTCTCATCACTTTTTCAGTTGGTGCCCAAATTGAAGGTCAAGTCGTGAGTATGGAAAATGCAAGCCCAATAGAAGGCGTAACAATTTATATAGATCAGAAAAAAGAGGCAGTTACTGATGGACAAGGCAAATTCTTTTTGAATAGAGCAATATTTCCATGCACATTGATAGTTGTTAAGGAATTGTTTCTTTCTGATACGATTCTGTTAAGTAATGCTAATCCGATAAAAATATTGTTGGAACCTAACACCAAAACTTTTGACGCGGTTGTTGTTTCCGCAGGAAGACGTCAACAAAAAGTTGAGGAAGTGAGTATTTCCCTTGAAATCATTAAACCTCAATTAATTAATAATAAAGGTATTACAGATCTAGAGCAAGCTGTCGATCAAAGTCCTGGAGTTTATGCAATGGATGGACAAGTAAGTATTCGGGGAGGTGGCGGTTATTCTTATGGTGCAGGAAGTCGTGTGCTTTTGCTTTGGAATGGAATACCAATGACCTCTCCTGATGTAGGTGATGTGAAATGGAATTCGATACCGATGGAAAATGCTTCTCAAATAGAAGTTATAAAAGGAGCTTCTTCAGTTCTGTATGGGAGTGGAGCTTTGAATGGTATTATATCCTTGACCGAAAAAGATCCAAGCAAAGATGGCGAACTTAGCGCAAAGGCCATGTATGGCGTTTATGGTAACCCAAGAAGAGAAAGTCTAAAATGGTGGACTGTGAACCCAATGTTTTATACCGCAGATGTTTTTTATGGGAAATCATATAAACAAATTGGATATACACTTTCGGTAAATGGTTACAAAAGCGATGGCTATCGAAAAGGAGAGTTAGAAAATAGAGCGCGTCTAAGTGGATCCGTTTATTTTCGACCTGCCAAGTTTGATCGACTTAAAATGGGTGCATTTTACAATGCTCAATACCAATACACGGGTGGTTTTATTCTATGGGAAAGCGATTCATTAGGCTATATTGCTCAGGGAGGATTGGATCCCATGGGGCCTGGTTCAACATTGTTTTATCAAAAATCAATTCGCGTAAATGTTGATCCCTATGTAAAGTACTTTGATAAAAACAATAATAAGCACGAACTTAAAACCAGATATTATCTCGTTTCCACAGGTGATTTGACAAATATTTATGCGTCCTCTAAAGCAGAAATGTATTATGCCAATTACCAATTTCAAAAACAGTGGAAAGAGGGCTCTACATTGTCCGTTGGGTCAACAATTAATCAGAATAAAATATTAAGTGGAGCTTTCGGTAATCATAACGCAACGAATGCAGCGTTGTATGGGCAGTTTGAATGGAAAAAAGATAAATGGGATATAACCTTAGGCTCCCGATTGGAGTATTTTGAATTGGATGGCCAACAAGGCGATTCCTATTTTTACCTAAATAAAGATTCATCAGCCGTATTACCAATATATCCGATTTTTAGAAGTGGTGTCCATTATGAAGTCAATAAGGCAACCCATCTTAGGGCGTCATTTGGGCAAGGTATTCGTTTTCCTTCAGTAGCAGAAAGGTATGCAGCCACTTCAAGTGGCGGTGTTATTATTTTTCCAAATCCTGATTTAGCTCCTGAAGTTGGTTGGGCAGCTGAAATGGGAGTTAAACAGATTGTGAAAATGGGAGAATGGAAGGGTTATGCGGATATAGTAGGTTTCATCAATCAATACAGTAATATGATTGAGTATACTTTCGGGGTTTATAATCCTGATTCTGTAGTAGTAACCCCTGCTAATCTTACCGATTGGGTCGGTTTTAAAGCTAAGAATGCAGAAAGGGCAAGAATCACCGGAGTAGAGTTTTCTTTCAATAGCGCAGGAAAAATAAAGGAAGTGGAGGTTATTTCTTTGGTGGGTTATACTTATATGAATCCCATTAGTTTGAACACAAATAAGGATTATACAATCATGTTTTCTGACACAACATCAAATATGCTGAAATACCGTTTCCGACATTTAGCAAAAGCTGATGTAGAGGTAAATTACAAGAAGTATAGCGCCGGAATTTCATGTAGATACAATAGTTTTATGAGAAACATTGATAGGGTTTTTCTAGAAGATTTAAATCCAACGAATGAGGAACTTTACGTATTACCTGGTTTACGTGAATACCGTGAAAAATATGATCAAGGAAGTTTAGTTTTTGATGCAAGAATCGGTTTTAATGTAAAAGATTATCTGAGACTTGGGTTCATTGTAAACAACATTCTTAATGCTGAATACGTAAGTAGACCAGCCGATATACAAGCTCCGCGAACGTTCATGCTACAGCTGCAATATAAAATTTAAATTCTGAAAGGTCAATTCAACTAATTTTGGTATTTTCGGTAGCTGTGCTAGAATTTAAACCATGAAAATATTTATTACTTTACTCTTATTATTTCCTATTATTTCGTTTTCCCAGGTTGAGGGAACGGTTTTACAGAAAGAAAACAATTTGCCAATTGTCGGAGCGAAAATTATCGCTTCTAATGGTCAAAAGGCCATAACTGGTGCAGATGGAAAATTTAACTTTTCCGCAAATTCTTTTCCTATTACGGTTATAACTACTGCGGTTCAATTTGCTAATGACACAACGGTAGTTAAACAAACTGGCTCAATTACTATTTACATGGTACCTCCAGTAAAATCAATGTCTACTGTAGTTGTTTCAGCAGGGAAAAGAGAGCAAGAAATAGAAGAAGTTCCAATTTCTATGGAAATTATAAAGCCTACTTTAATCGACAACAAAGGAATTACAGATTTGGAACAAGCAGTTGATCAAAGTCCAGGGGTATTTACTATGGACGGTCAGGTAAGCATCCGCGGTGGTTCTGGCTTCGCTTATGGCACAGGAAGTCGTGTTTTATTGCTTTGGAATGGAATGCCCTTACTGTCGGGTTATGCTGGAGATACGCAATGGAATGCAATACCGATGGAGCAAGCTTCTCAGATAGAAATCATGAAGGGGGCTTCTTCCGTTTTATATGGAAGTGGTGCATTGAATGGAGTAATTTCCTTATCTGAAAAGGAACCTGGTTTGGTGCCAGAAACTAAAGTCAAATTACAATACGGAATTTATGATAATGCAAAAAGATCCACATTGAATTGGTGGAATGAAGCAGGGAAGTTTAATCCAATGCAACAACAAGTAGAAGCTTATCATTCTAAAATGCATAAAAATTTGGGTTATACCATTTCGACCACAGGTTTTCATAACGATGGATATAGAGAGGGTGAGTCAGAATACCGCGCTAGGGTGAGTGGAACATTTTATCTCCGACCAGAAAGTTGGAAGCGTTTGAAAGCAGGAATCAGTTACAACTATCAAATTCAGAAAACGGGAAATTTCTTAATCTGGCAAAGCGATACTTTTGCGTATCAACCTTCAGGTGGGGCGGATACTTCTCTTGAGTCATCGACAGTTACTTACAATAGAGGACAACGCTTATTTATTGACCCGTACCTAAAGTATGTAGATAAAAAAGGAAATGTCCACAATTTTAAAACTCGCGTTTACTTTGCTCAAAATACAAACCTCACAAATACATCGCAAAGTAATGGTGCAACAGTTTATTTTGCTGATTATCAGTTTCAAAGAAAATATAAAAATGGCATTACTGTAACGAGTGGTCTTTCAAATATTTATAATACAGTAAAATCACAACTTTTTGGTGATCACTTATCCAATAACGTTTCGATGTATGGACAGTATGAACACAAAATAGGTAAATTGGATTTATCAGCTGGTGTTCGAATAGAGCATTTTATTATGGACGGTAAAACAGGTGATTCTGATTTTTTTATTGGAAAAGACAGTGCTAATCAAATTAAACTCCCTGTATATCCGGTTTTTAGAGCTGGAATGCATTACGAATTATTTAAGTATACACATTTAAGAGCATCAATCGGACAAGGAATTCGTTATCCATCTGTCGCTGAGCGATATACGCAAACCAGTGTGGGTGCATTGAATATTTTTCCGAATCCTGATTTACGTCCCGAAAAAGGGTGGGCTGCTGAAATTGGCATCAAACAAGTCGTGAAAATGGGAGAATGGAAAGGAATCATAGATGTTGCGGGATTTATCAACCAGTATAGCAATATGATGGAGTTTTCATTTGGTGTTTTTAATCCTGATAGCGTTGTATTAACACCTCAAAACATTTTTTCTTGGGTTGGATTTAAAGCTCAAAATGCTGAGGCTGCTAGAATTACCGGAGTTGAATTTTCATTTAACAGTATGGGTAAGTTAGGGCCGGTGGAAGTAGTTACATTGTTGGGGTATACTTATATGAATCCCATTACTTTGAATGATAATTCTCAATATTTAATGTCTTTTTCAGATACAAGTTCCAATATGCTTAAATACCGATTCAGGCATTTGGCAAAAGCGGATGTGGAATGCAATTACAAAGCTTTCAGTTTTGGATTTTCCTCCCGTTACAATTCTTTTATGACGAATATTGACCGTGTTTTTGAAAAGCCAATTGCCGGTTCAACTTATATTCTTCCAGGTTTGGAGAGCTATCGCCAAATCTACAATAAAGGAAATTTGGTATTTGATGTGCGTTTGGGTTATAAGTTAAATGAAAATTATCGGATAGGATTAATGGTAAACAATTTATTTAATGTTGAAGTAACTTCTCGACCGGGAGATGTGCAAGCTCCAAGAATGTTTTTAGCACAAATTCAAATGAAGTTTTAATGCACGTTGTTGGTATTATTCCCGCTCGTTTTGCTTCAAGTCGATTTCCTGGAAAACCACTTATTGACTTGAAGGGTAAATCGATGATTCAACGCGTTTATGAAGGTGCGAGTAAATCTGATTTGATTACAGAATTGATTGTTGCTACTGATGACGAGCGCATATACAGTGAAGTGAAAAGGTTTGGAGGAAAAGTAGTGATGACATCTCAACAACACCAAACGGGTACAGATCGTTGCGCGGAAGTAGTTAATAGTATAGAGTTTGCTGATGTTGTAATCAATATTCAAGGTGATGAACCTTTGGTAGATTTTAGACAGTTGAATCAATTAATTGAAGTATTTAAATCGGATGAAGTTGATATCGCAACACTTGCATCGCGTAACATAAATTTAGAAGATCTTCAAAATCCAAATCGAATTAAAGTAGTATTAGATAACAACAATAAGGCAATATACTTCAGCAGAAGTGCTGTTCCTAATGCTGCCAATTTAAGAGAAGATCCACTTAACTATTATCCTTATTTGCGACATATAGGACTTTATGGTTTTAGAACGAATATTATCAAGGAAATAACTCAACTTGCGCCTACTTTATTGGAACAAACTGAATCACTTGAGCAATTGAGATGGTTGTACTATGGTTATGCTATTCATGTTGTTGAAACAGCCATTGAAACACCAAATATCGATACGCCTGAAGATATTAGCAAGGTTTTAGAATTGCTATAAAATTAAAAAGAGCCCACTAGGAGCTCTTTTTCGAAATGTCTTATAGAATGTGTTATTCCTTGATGAATTTCACTATATCAGAACCATTTTCATAGTTAACAACCACGAAGTAGATTCCATTATCCAAATCAGAAATGTTCACGTTAACAGAGGTTCCATTCGGATTAACTCTTTTAACGATTTGACCAGCCATATTTGTAATTTGAATATTGTTTACATTCAATACCTCAGCCAATCCATTTATTGTGATTTCGTTAATTGCAGGGTTTGGACTTACTGTTACAGGATCAATAACACCTTCAATTTGTCCAGCAAAACCAACTACTAATTTATATCCTGAGAAAGATGTAGGAACAGTTAAGGGAGTTGGAAATCCTGGAATCAATTCAACCAACACTGTAGCTTCAACTTCAATTGTTATCGGAAAAGTTCCAGCTGCATTAGGAGTTCCGAATAGATTAGCACAACCATTAGCTCCACCAGCATAAGTACAAGAGCTGATATTACAAGCATAGTTCATAGTTGCAGGAAGACCTGTAACACCAGTAACAGTAAAATCTTGAATAGCACTTCCGATAACTGCTTGTGCTACAGGATCACTACCAGCAACTTCTGCTGTAACTTGATCTGGAACTTTGAAATTCAAATCAGTTGAATAAGCAACGCCAACCGCTCCTGGAGGGAAATTTGTTGTAGTATCAGGCCAAACGCCATAAGTAGAATCTGCAAAGTTAGCTCCTGGTGTACAAGATTGTGCGTTTACAGAGGCCACACTTAATAATGCAATTGAAAATACAAGTAATAGTTTTTTCATAGAGTTCGTTTTTAATTTTATGTTACAAAGTTAGGAAAAATTATTATCAAAAGTATACTTTGATTTAGGGCATAAAAAAACCGGGCGAACCCGGTCTTTAGTTTTATTTGCAGCTTTCAGCTTCTTTCATCATTTCTTTCAATTCTTCTGGAGACTTCCCTTCACCTAATTTCTCACACGCTTCCATTTCACCTTTGTACTTCTCTTCAACTGCTTTTTTTGCTGCATCATCTTTCGCATCAGTCATTTCTTTCATCATTTCTTTACCCTTTTGAGTACAATCACATACTGATGGGCCACCACAAGAAACTAAAGCTGTTCCTAGAACTGCTACTAATAAAATCTTTTTCATAAATAAACTATAACAAATTAGGTTGCGAAGATAAAATAAATTCAACAAACTGAATTATAAACATCTATTTACTTTTGAATTCAGAGAAAAAATAGTAAAAAACCGGGTTTTTTGTTTTGTAATCAGCAGTCAATATTAAAAAAGAGATAGTGATATACCTATTTGAAACAGATTCAAGTTTGGGCTGTCGGAATTTTTAAAAATAGGATTGAAATGATAAGATCCAAAAAGCGCCCAATTTCGAAAACCAAGTCTTAAATGTGTGGAATAAGTTAGTCTAGAGATATCAGGGAAACCGCGATTTATAAAGATGTCTCTTCCAACAGATGTTTTGGTAATTGTTTTATTGTAGATGCCTAATTGATAGCCTAATTTTCCTCCGACATGAAATTTGAAATGTTTCCAACCTTTACTTCGGAATCTTATTTCAAAAGGAACATATAGATTATTACCACCAAGAAAACTTTTATCAAAGGTATAACTTATTAATGTATCATTGATTTGTGTGTAGGTATCTGTTGGGTCACTGCTCATGTAACCATTGTATAGAAGCCGGTAAAATTGATGACCAAATCCAGTTCCTAATGAAACGGTATTATTTGCGTTTAAAGGAATGTCAAAATAAAAACTTGAATTAATACCAAGAGAATTCCAAGAATTGCTAAATAATTTTTTGTCACCTTTCCATGTGTTATATGTAACATCAAAAATCAGGCGGTCATATTTTCTGATTTTATCCGTTTTTGTAGGCCTCCAGCCGTCCAAATACCAAAAAGTACCAGGTTTAAATCGCGATATTTCGTCTGAACCTTCACTATCGTATTGTGCTTGGGCATTAATTTTTATAAGGACAAAAAGAATAAATAGGTAATAAGTTTTAGTTTTCATGTTGCAAGTTTTTTTCCCAATTCCATGCGTGCTCAATGGCATCTGACAAAGTATATTCAGTTCTCCAATTCAACAATCCACTCACTTTATCGGTATTTGCATAGATGGCAGGTACATCCCCCTCACGCCTTGGGCCAATTTTATAATTTAATTTTAGTTTGGTCAAAAGTTCAAATTGTTTAATAATTTCCAAAACGCTATTTCCTTTTCCAGTACCAACATTTATAAATTCCAAACAGCCATTTTCACATTTCTCACCAAATTCCAAAGCCTTAACATGTGCTTTTGCTAAATCGCATACATGAATATAATCTCGAATGCATGTTCCGTCTTCTGTATTGTAATCATCACCAAAAACGGTAAGTTCATTCAATTTGCCTATGGCCGTTTGCGTAATGTAGGGTAATAAATTATTCGGGGTTCCAATTGGAAATTCGCCAATTAATCCAGATGGGTGCGCTCCAATTGGATTGAAGTAACGTAATGCAACCATTTTAAAATTTGGATTGGCCTTTTGAAAATCTCTAAGTATCAATTCACCAATTATTTTGGTTTGACCGTAGGGAGAATTTGCTAAAAGTTGAACTTCTTCTTCAGTCACTTCATTTTTGTCATCTGGAGCACCATAAACTGTGCAAGATGAGGAAAAAACAAAACTTTCAACTTCAAATTTTATAGCCAACTTCAAAGTTTGAACCAATGATCCAATGTTGTTTTCATAATATTTTAAAGGCTCCTTTACAGATTCTCCAACAGCCTTATAGGCTGCAAAATGAATAATACCGTGAAAATTATACTTTTCAAAAACCTTTTCAAGTTTATCGAAATCTGTTACATCTATTTCGGCTATCAAAATAGTTTTTCCTGTAATTTTTTCTAGATTTTTTAGAACTAATCGATTGGAATTTCTTAAATCATCTGCGATTACTGGGGTATAACCACTGTTTAACAATTCAACATATGTGTGAGATCCTATAAATCCTGCACCGCCTGTAATTAGAATGTATTTATCTTTTTGCATTAATTCAAATTTACGACAAATTCATCTAATTTTATTTCGTGGAAGAGCTACGTAAAATTAATATCCTACAATTTGTCAGAAAGAAACAAAGTAAACGATTTTTACTAAAGTTTGCGGCGTATTTCTTTATGATTGGTTTTATTTTGACAGTTCTTTTTCAGAAACTAAATGAAAATGCTAAAAGTCCTATTGAAAAAATAAAAAACCCTCGTGAAATCCGAGGGTTGAAAATACAATTGGAAGATACTATCGAATAAAATTTATACTTTCATTCCTTTCACATAACGATCTTTACGTCTTGTTTTTTGAAGTTTTTTCAACATTACTTCCAAATAAACTTGACTGCTTGTAGAAACCGCTGTATATGTGTCCTCTCCATAAGTTAATTGTCCGCCTTTAGGATCAGTCCAATCAGCAACAATATAGTATTTGCCCTCTGGGTTGTTAGCTTTAGGTGTAAATAAAATCGTCTTTCCTGAACCCATTTCGAAACGAACCATCAATTCTCCATTTGGGCCTAAACCATCAAATACGCCTTTGGTATTGACAGGGATAATTACCCTATTTTCTTCTTTTTTTGAGTTCTTTACCAAAGAACCATCATCACCGGTTTCTTTATTTCCAGTTGAGGCACTTTTTTCCAAAATGATAAGGTTGGAAGTATAAAACTGAACTTTTCTTAAGTCTTGTTCGCTATTCAGATTGAATTCATCGCGAATAGATTGATTTAATGCGGTATGCGTCCCACAAGAAGCTAAAATGATAGCACAAAATAATATTGTAAAAATTTTCATTGTTTTTATTTCAAAGATAAGAAACCTCAATTAAAAATTAAATTCAAAGTTCTTGTTAATTATCCTTGTAAATTTGTTCAAAATCTTTGTGCTATGTCGGTTATGGTTCATACTTTCACATTTAATGCATTCCAGGAAAACACTTTTATTTTAAGTGATTTGACTGGAAATTGTGTTATAATCGATCCGGGTTGTTACGAACGTCATGAGCAACAAGAATTGTTGAATTATATTTCTAGCAATAATTTAAAACCATTGGCATTATTGAATACGCACAGCCATATTGATCATGTGCTAGGAAATGCATTCGTAATGAGAAATTTTGAAATTGATCATTACATGCATATTGACGATCTACTAACGATGCGATCGGTGGAATCGTACGCTCATGTATATGGATTTGATGCTTATGAACCTTCGCCAGAGCCAACGCATATACTCCAAGGAGATGAAGTCTTGATATTTGGAGAAATTCAATTGAAAGTGTTGCACTCGCCCGGTCATGCCCCGGGTCATGTGGTTTATTTCTGCGAAAAAGAAAGCTTTGTAATTAATGGAGACGTTTTATTTAGAGGAAGTTTTGGTCGAGTAGATCTTCCCGGAGGAGATATTGAACAACTGAAGGCGTCTATACATAACGTAATGTTTTCTTTGCCAGATGAAACCATAGTTTATTGCGGTCATGGTCCTGAAACTACCATAGGTCAAGAAAGAAAAACCAATTATATACTAAATTTTTAAAGGGTTGAAAATAGGAATCAATGCAAGATTTTTACTTCCAGATAAAATGGAAGGTTTTGGCTGGTATTCTTATGAAATCACCAAGCGATTGGTGGAAAGTCACCCAGAACACGATTTTGTTTTCTTTTTTGACAGGCCGTTTGATTCCCGTTTTATTTTTGGTGACAATGTAACTCCTATTGTATTGCGACCACCAGCAAGACATCCAGTTTTATTTATTATTTGGTTTGAAATTGCCTTAAAACGTGCCATGAAAAAACATCGAATTGATGTGCTTTTTTCTCCGGATGGCTATCTTTCTTTAGGTTCTAAAATTCCTCAAATAGGGGTGATTCATGACATTAATTTTGAGCATTTTCCTGAGGATATTCCTTTTGCTGCTCGGAAATATTTGAAAAGATTTTTTCCAAAGTTTGCGCAAAAGGCTTCCAAAATAATTACCGTATCAAATTATTCAAAAGCTGATATCGTTGAAAAATATCAAATTGACCCAAACAAAGTTGCTGTCATATGGAATGGTGCTTCTGAAAAATATAAGCCATTAAACGAGAAGACCAAAAAAGAAGTAAGGCTGCGGTATATTGATGGTAAACCCTATTTTTTGTTTGTGGGTTCGATTCATCCAAGAAAAAATGTAAGAAGGTTAATTGCGGCGTTTGCTCTTTTTAAGAAATCCATTGAATCAGATATGCAATTGTTGATTGTTGGTACGGCAATGTGGAATAAAGGTGCGGTAGATTTGGAAATTAGTGATGCAATTAAAAATGAAGTTCATTTTCTAGGACATGTATCACAAGATGATTTGGCTTTGCTTGTTGGTTCTGCTATGGCCTTGACTTATGTACCTTACTTTGAAGGATTTGGTATTCCACTAGTTGAAGCAATGAAGTGCGGAACCCCTATAATAAGTGGTAATCTCACTTCTCTTCCTGAAGTTGCAGGTGAAGCAGCATTGTATTGCGATCCTTATAATGTTGAGGATATTGCTGATCAAATGAAATACTTGTTTGAATCAGAATCAATTCAAAATGAACACGCTCAAATAGGATTAATACGAAGTAAATTATTCAGCTGGGATCTCGCAGCCGAACATGTTTGGAAAGAAATTGAATCATTTCTTAAATAATCACTAAGCGTAAAAAGGTGCAATCATAAAATATACTACCACTCCAGTTACCGCAACATAAAGCCATAAAGGAAATGCGAATCTTGTCCATTTTTTATGTCTTACATAATCTCCCTGCCATGCAAATAAATAGGTGAACAGTACTAAAGGAATTACCCCAACACTAAGTAATATATGGGAAATCAAAATGAAATAATATATTATGGATGTGCCTCCAATTCTGGTAGATTCCAACAAATCAATTTTATTATCATGATTGGAATCTCCATACATGGTTGGGTCAGATGTCATATGATACAAAACATAAAGAACCAAAAAGAGGAGAGAAAGTAGCAGTGCAAATCTTATAAGCATGCGATGCACTTCAATTTTTTTCATTTTAATAGCAGCTAATGCACCAATCAGGACAATGGCTGTCACCCCATTAATACCAGCATAATAGGTAGGTAAATATGAAAAATCAAAACCTTCCAACTTAACTTTAAACAATACTGCTACAACTGCCGGTACAGCAATCGATACAGCTATGATTAGTTTTCTAACTTTTGCAACTTTACTTTGATCCAATGATTCCATATTCTTCTTTTAATAATTTACGTAAATCTTTTTCTATTCTCTCTAATTCGCCAGCCTCCGCCATGTTGTATACACCTCTGACATAGCCTTCCTTGTCTACAAGGGAGAATGCCTCTGCATGAGCATAACCATCTGTGGCGCTCTCATCTTCAGCAGCATGAATATAGAAATTTTCTACTCCCAATCTATGTGTTTTATCTTCATCTCCAGTAAGAAAGGCCCAATTTTTTGAGGTTATACCATAATTTTTACGGTATGTTTTTAAAACATGTGGTTTGTCTGTTTCGGGATCAATACTGAATGAAAGAAATTGAACATTATCCGCCAAATCTTGTGTGTCTTCGTTGAGCTTCTTCATGGTTGCCGTCATACCTGGACAAATCGTACTGCAAGAAGTAAAAAAGAAATCAGCAATCCATACTTTACCTTTGAATGAGGAAGAGGAAATTTTTATGGAATCTTGATTTAAAAAATGGAAATTAGGAATTTTAGGGAAAATCGTATCAATAACTTCTACACCATCAACTTTACTGTAAACGACATCATAGTTTCCTATAAATGGAAGTACGCGAACTTTTTTTTCCTCTGTACATCCAAAAGAATAAATTATTATGCTAAAAAGGAATACAACACGCACAGAAAAGCAAACAAAGGTTAGCCCATAAATTTTATTCAGCAGATTCTTTATCATATTGTTTTTGTAATAATGCAATATGTTCTTTCATTCTTCTAACCATTCCTTCAGTTTTACCGGAAAGTACCATGCGTAAATGGTTTTCTTTGTCAAGGAGTAGCATAAGTTCTTGGAATGCTTGGCCACCATAAAACTCATTTCCTTCAACTAAAAGTTTTTGTTTATTGTGTTCAAAATTATATAAAGATTTTACATCACCTGTTCCTATATACCAAATATCTGGATTGTATTCTTCAACATTGTTTTCAATTGATTTTCTCACCGTTTCGAGATCTGATACTTGATTTCCTTTGCCATCGGTGATAAATGAAATCAATTTAACTTGTTTCATTTTTTTTCGATTATTCTTTCTGATATGTTGATAAATATGATGGTTAAGTGCCCAAAATGAAAGTGAACAATCATACGGACAACTGGATTGAAGAACAGTTACAATAACGATTTCACCTTTGAAGTTTTCTTGGGTAAAGACTTTACCACGAGAGTCAGTGAATTGGTAATTTTTGGCAAGCCCGAAATCCTCCAATGTTTTGAATTTATGTTCGCAACCTCTGGTAGAAATTAATATTAAAAATAAAGCCGGACCAAATAAAAGTAAGAATGCAAAAACTACTTTTATTCTTCCGGCTTTGCCTTTTGATATCATGTTAGCGTTTTAACTTCCGTATGTTTGCAGAGCCCCTGAAATAGCCAGTGCTTCAACCAATGCGATATAAATTAAATAAAGCATAAATAAAAAGTAAGGAACAAGAATCACATATCTCATAACTTTTCTTTCATCACCCAAGTGCATAAATACCATTACGATATATCCAGCTTTCAGTAAGGTCATAATGATAAAAGACCATTTCACGAAAGGCCAAGCACCTGACCCTTGTTTAATCATTGCTCCGAGTGCAACTTCAATAATTGTTACGGCAGTAAGTAGTGCAGTAACTTTCCAAATTTTAGCTCTAATTTTTTTACCAGCCTCTTCGCTGTGATGTGCATCTAAAGAATATTCAATAACATCGTCTCTTTCCATAACGCTTTTTTTAAATTCTTATACCAAATAGAAGAAGGTAAATACAAATACCCAAACCAAGTCTACAAAGTGCCAATACAAACCAGTTTTCTCAACCATTTCATAATGACCTCTTTTATGATAAGTACCAGCAATAACACCCAATAAAATGATGATATTAATAATCACTCCCGAGAATACGTGAAACCCGTGGAAACCAGTAATAAAGAAAAAGAATTGACCATATTGCTGAGGACCATATTCGTTTTGTTGCAGGTTCGCTCCGTAAATGATTCTATTTGCTTCACCGCTGTTTAATGCTTCAGCGTATGCTTTACATGCCGCGTCACCTTCAATTGTTTGTCCAATTTTATTTGTTTTACCATTTTTCTTAATGATCAATTTCATGTGTTCATCTGCTTTCTTTTTGATGGTAGCATGAGAACCGTCATGTAATTCGATAATTCCATTTTTAATATCACCATTCTGGATAGCATGTTGGTATTGGTGCATCAAGTCTTCCGTAATGACATCACCTTTTTTGTGGTCATGACCTGCTTTAATGACTTTGAAATTTTCCAATTCTCCAAAATGCCCTTTAACAATTGCCTGTGAACCGTCGCTTAATTCGACTTTACCGAATTCAGAACCGTGAATGAAGTGACTCCATTCCCAAGCTTGTGAACCAACGAAGAAAAACCCTCCAATGATAGTTGCCACTAACCATTTAACAACACCCTTTTTGTCCATTCTATGTCCGGCTTCAACCGCAAGTACCATCGTAACAGAAGAAACGATTAGAATGAATGTCATTATTGCAACATAAATCAAGGGATAACCGTGACCTAGGAAAGGCAAACTGTTGAAAGTTTCTTCACCAATTGGCCATGCATCTTGCGCATCGTGACGCGTAAAACCATAAGCGACCAAAAGACCTCCGAATGTTAGCGCATCCGAAACCAAGAAAAACCACATCATCAACTTACCATAACTGGTACTGAAAGGAGAAATTTTACCTCCCCAGAGTGTTTTCGAATCAATTTGTTGGGTAGCGTGTCCAGCCATTACTAAAATTTTTATGCAAGTTTAATGAATAAAAAGTAAAAAAAGCAACAAATAGACCCATAATAGACCCAAAAAATGCCAGAAAATTGCTCCTAACCTTAAACTTAGATGTTCTTCGGAGGTA
>CANJNE010000045.1 GCA_947475275.1 Flavobacteriales bacterium
TTTTCTTGGATTATATGTGGTTGCAATTCCATATCCTCCTGAATCGCCGGAGCTTCAGTCTCATTTAACTCAATGATAGAAGGACTAATATTGGAGGAATTTGAATTTGAATTTGAATTTGAATTGATCTCAGGTCCATTAACTTGAGCATTTAACATGCGGACCGTAACCAAAAACA
Organism: Flavobacteriales bacterium; assembly: GCA_947475275.1. Classification (GTDB taxonomy): domain Bacteria; phylum Bacteroidota; class Bacteroidia; order Flavobacteriales_D; family Crocinitomicaceae; genus M0103. Next base: position 179 of record CANJNE010000045.1, read on the forward strand.
CAACAAGAAATGGAAATTTCATATTTTTTTTTCGCGGTTTACATTTTGATTTCGATAAAGTTCAAAAAATTATCGAAAAAATCTCTAGTTAACGTCGGAAGCAAATAAAAATTTGTTGGGAGAAACTAAATTGGTTTTTACCGCATACATAACAATTCCTGCAGTATTCTTAACCCCTAATTTGCTCATAATATTTTTGCGATGCGTATTAACCGTATGATTACTCAAAAACAACTGCTCTGCTATTTGAATATTGGTTAATCCTTCAGCGATAAGTGTAATGATTTCATTTTCTCTGTCCGATAGGATTACAGGTTCACAAGAAAATGAATCAAAATCTATATCGTTAACATCAATTGAGGCTTTTCTAATGGTTTCTAAAATTTGGCCACAAAAGAATTTATTTCCTCTACCTGTTTCCTCTACTGCGTTAATAATTTCGGTTAGTTCGCAATCTTTTTTCACATAACTCATTACCCCTGACCTGAGCGCATTAACCAATGTTTGAGCTGATTGATCGGGAGTTATAGCAATGAATTTGATTTTCTTTTTATTGGACAATACTTTTGGAATAACGGAAATATCGAATCCAGGAGAAACATAGTCTATTAAAACAATCGACACTTCAAAAGAAGCAATTTGCTCAATTAACTCTTCATTATCGCGGGCCTCACCAACAATTTTAAAAGCACTTTTAGAGGACAAAATTGTCCTTAAGCCTAATCTTACTAAATCGTTACTATCAGCAATGACAAGATGCATCTTATTTAGAATTGTTTTAAACAAAGATAAAAAGTAAGATCAAACTACTCGAAATTATTTACAATTTTTATCAAAAAAAGGGGAAATCCCCCTTTTGCGATCAAACAAAACAATTTTATCTGGTAAACAGCATCTCTCTAAATTTTGGTAAAGGCCACAACTCATCATCAACCAGCAATTCTAATTTGTCTGCATGGTAACGAATTTCATCAAAATACACTTTAACCTTATCACAATAGGCAAATGCTTTTTTCTCGATGTTTTCAATTTTATTTGCAGCTTTTCTTTCCATTAGCATTCTATCAGCAACTGTTTTCATACTGTTAAGGTGAATAGAAATACGTTGAATCAACTCAATTTGACATTTAGCAGCTTCTTTTCCTGCCTTATCGCCTAAAACATGAAACAAACCTTCAACATTTTTTATCAATTTATTTTGGTATTCAATTACTGCAGGAATAATCATAGACTGAACAACATCCCCCATTATTCTTGCTTCAATTTGTACCTTGAGAATGTAACTATCAAATTCAATTTCTTGCCTTGCATCAAGTTCACGAGGAGTAAGAATATTCAATTCATCAAACAATTGTTGCACATCTTTTTCACCCCAGACCTTTAAGGCTCGAGGTGTATCTTTTAGATTATTTAAACCTCTTTTTTCTGCTTCTTTCACCCATTCTTCTCCGTAGCCATTTCCTTCAAATCTAATTTTTTTAGACTCTTTAATTAACTTTTGAAGTTCTTTGAGGATTGCTTCATCCTTTGATTCGCCTTTTTCAATTCTGCTATCAACAGATTTTTTAAACACCTTCAATTGTTTAGCTACGATAGTATTGATTACAATCATAGCAGATGCACAATTTGCACTAGAACCTACTGCTCTAAATTCAAATTTATTTCCTGTAAATGCAAATGGTGAAGTTCTGTTTCTATCAGTATTATCTAGCATTATTTGTGGAATTTTTCCAATATTGAGTTTCAATTCCGTTTTATCTTCAGGAGTCATTTTACCCGCTTTGATATTCTTTTCCAAATCATCTAATAAATTGGATAATTGCGTACCGATAAAGACTGAAATAATTGCTGGAGGCGCTTCATTTGCACCTAATCTATGATCATTTCCTGCTGATGCTATGCATGCTCGCAAAATATCGGCATGATCGTGAATGGCCTTTATTGTATTTACAAAAAATGTAAGAAACTGAAGATTTGATTTTGGATTTTTACCAGGTGCCAAAAGATTAACTCCAGTATTTGTTCCTAAAGACCAATTGTTATGTTTCCCTGAACCATTAACACCAGCGAACGGTTTTTCATGAAGTAGCAATCTGAAATCATGCTTTCTAGCAATTTTTTCCATCAAATCCATCAACAATAAATTATGATCGTTTGCCAAATTGCACTCTTCAAAAATTGGTGCACATTCAAATTGATTGGGAGCAACTTCATTGTGTCTTGTAGTAACTGGGATTCCCAGGAGAATTGACTCTTTCTCAAAATCTCTCATGAATGCCGTAATTCTATCAGGAATAGATCCAAAATAATGATCTTCTAATTGTTGCCCTTTAGCTGCAGCATGACCAAAAAGCGCACGGCCTGTCATCATCAAATCTGGCCTAGCATTGAATAAAGCCTGGTCAATTAAAAAATATTCTTGCTCCCAACCTAAGGTTGCATTTACTTTTGTTACATTTTTATCAAAATACTGACAAATTTCAGTCGCTGTGTGATCAATTGCATTAAGAGCCTTCAAAAGGGGCATTTTGTAATCCAAGGACTCTCCAGTATAAGAAATAAAAATTGTAGGGATGCAAAGAGTTTTACCTATAACAAATGCAGGAGAAGATGGATCCCACGCGGTATAACCTCTTGCTTCAAAGGTATTTCTTATTCCTCCATTTGGAAAAGAAGATGCATCTGGCTCTTGTTGAACTAGCAAATCTCCATCAAATCTTTCTATAGCCTTTCCTGGGCCTATTGGCTTGAAAAACGCATCATGCTTTTCAGCTGTAGCCCCCGTAAGAGGTTGAAACCAATGAGTATAATGCGTTGCACCTTTGGTTATGGCCCAATCTTTCATTGCCGAAGCAACTTGATCCGCCATTTTTCGATCCAATCTCGTCCCATTTTGGATAGATTCTACCATAGACTTGAATGCATCCGATGGCAAATATTCTCTCATTATTTCTATGTGAAAAACATTCTTACCAAATAATTCAGACACCTTTTCATTAAGGTCCACATTTTTAGGAACACGATTTAATACATCTTGATACGCTTGAAGTCTTTTAGTAGCCATTTTTTTATTTTTTTTCAAAATTACATTGTTTTTTCGGGGGCGCTTGGATGTTTTTTAACTTTTTTTGAACAACACCCCTATTTTAAAAGACCCTTTTTTGAAAAAAAGTAGTTTTTAAGCTACTTATCAATATACATATAAAAAAAAGAGGGGATTACTCCCCTCCTCTTTAAACCGAACGATTGAATCTTTATAAAAAACCAAACGTCGGAAAACCTAAACGAATCTACTACTATAACCATTAAACATGATGTTAAATTAGCTTTTAACTTTAAACTCGCGCAAAACTTTCAACCAATTCAAACAATTTCTCAATAAGATACTTTAAGGCATAAAAAAAGGCACTTTCGTGCCTTTTTTGCTTTTTTTGTTTTGGAAAAACTACGAAGTAGCTGCCCTAATTCCAAATACAGAAATGAATAATTAAGTGTTTATTCGAGTAAAAATTACAAAACTCCTATTAAACCAATTGTTATTCATTTCAAAAGCTAATCTACTATAACCATTAAACTTAAGACAAGGATAATAGAATTTTTATTCGATTGAAAATTGATTCAGTCAACCAATGATTAATTTAAACCAATATCTTCTTGAAACGATTTAAAGCGCTGGAGTAAAGATTAATTCGGAAAATTGTTTATCGTCAAAATAACAATTAGCAATCTCCATCAATTCGGAAGAAGTCAAATGATCAATTCCTTTATAAATTTCTGAAATAGTATCAATATGGTCAAAAAACAATAAGCTTTTACCTAAACCTTGCATCAAGCCAGAGTTATTATCCATACCGAGAGCGATTTGACCTTTTAATTGTTCTTTTGCTCTTTGCAATTGCAGAACTCCTACTTTCTGGTTTCTGATGGAATTTAGTTCTTTATATATCAATGACATTGTTTTATCCATATATTTTGAATCCGTTCCGAAATATATCGACCAATAACCTGTGTCAATATAAGGATTGTAATTGGCCTCTACATTGTATGAATAGCCATACTTTTCTCTTATCAAAAGCGTCAATCTTGAATTTAGAGCTGGTCCTCCTAACATATTTGTTAGCAGTGTCATTCCTTTCCGATGATCATGTGAATAACTCGGGGCAAGTCCACCAACAATTGCATGCACCTGATAATTAGACTCTTCGGATTTGATTTTAAAAGAATTGAACTTTATCGTTGGTATTTTTTTAATCAATTTATTAGCTGATTTAACACAACCAAAATTTTGTTCTACCATTCGAATTACTTGTTCAAACTGAAAATCACCAACACAAGAAACAACCATGTTTTCCGCAATAAAAAATCTATTGACGTATGACTCAAGATTTGCTTTTGAAAAACCTCTTACCGTTTCTTTATCTCCAAGAATGTTATTTCCCAATGAATGGCCTTTAAACAATTCGTTTTCAAAGTCATCAAAAATCTTTTCGGAAGGATTATCCAAATACGAATTGATTTCGTCAATGATTATCTCTTTTTCTTTTTCAATCTCCTTTTGAGGAAAGTTTGAATTCGTAATTAAATCTCCTATCAATTCAATTGCTCTTTCAAGATATTGCTTTGAAAAAGAAGCATAAACGCACATTTCTTCTTTGGCGGTGTATGCGTTAAGCTCACCACCAACGGCATCCAGCCTTGATAAAATATGATAAGCTTTTCTTTTGTTTGTTCCTTTAAAAATACAATGCTCAAGAAAATGTGCCAAACCGATTTCATCAGACTCCTCAAATCGAGAACCTGCTAAAATAGTAACGCCAAAATGTGCAACTGGTGAAGACGTTTGAAGGTGAACAACACGAAGTCCATTACTCAAAGTGGCTATTGACGGTTTTATATCCATCATCAGGGATTTTTGCGGTATACCACCCATTCATTTTTCTTTAATTCCCATACTATCCTATCATGCAGACGTGAAGGCCTCCCCTTCCAAAATTCAATTTTTTGAGGAATTAATTGATATCCCCCCCAGTGAGGAGGACGGGGAATATTGGAATTAAACTGTTCACTGTAATAATGTAGTCGGTTCTCTAATTCAGAACGATCCACTAACATTTCTGATTGTTGAGAAGCCCATGCGCCGAGTTTACTTGAATCAGGTCTTGAATTAAAATAATCATCGCTTATTTGTTGAGCAACTTTTTCACATTCGCCTTCAATCCTGATTTGTCTTTCTATATTAGGCCAAAAAAACAACATTGCAGCTCGGGTATTAACTTTTAAATCTTTTCCTTTCTGGCTATTGTAATTTGTATAGAAGACAAACTTTTCATCTATTAATTCTTTAAGATAAACTATCCTACTGCTTGGACTACCTTCTGCATTTACCGTGGATAATGAAAATGCATTAGGCTCAGATTGTTTTGTTTCAAATGCTTCCTTGTACCAACTGTTGAAGAGATGAAAAGGACTATCTCCAATAATTTCTATAGCCTCGTCACCATCGAATTCACTATGGTCGTTTCTTAGAATATTAAAAATGTCATCCAAATTTTCATTCTTCATCTGTGTACTCATCTTCTAGTTCACTTGAATCAACATCATCATCAACCAAATCTTCCTCATCATCTATATCAGATCCTGAAGCTGAAAATACTTGGCCTTTAACCTTAGGTGTGTGGACAACTTCTTTTTCTATTGATAGAACCTGATTTTTAGGTTCCGATTCATCATAATAAGGGAAAATGTCAACTATAGGGGAAATCGCAATAGATGGAATTTGATAATCGACCATTAAACCAGAAAGACTTTCTTTGATTCTTTCAAAAGCATCTTTCACAGAATGCGCAGCAACAAGAAAATTTTGAGAAACTTTTCGACCTTTTTCCTCATCCTCTGTGGGTGCTTCATAAGTAATTTTCACTTTATACCAATAGTCGGCATCATCATACGCGAAAATATCATGAATCTCGGTTCGGGTAATCCCAACAACATTGAATTCTCCACGAATAACATTTCCCAACTCTTCATAAATCCTTGCTTCAGCATCTGTAAATGTAAGAGCTGCTAATAAGTATGGCTCAGAAACCCTTTTAAACTGACCATTTTCCAGTTGTTTAGTATACTTTACTTTAACGGTAAACCAATTGTTCATAGATTGCTAATTTTTTCAGATTACGAAGATAAATAAGTATGCTCTTGAATTGGCTAAAAAAAACTTTTTTTTGAAAATCGAAAAATCAATGAATCCTAGAATTAAACTAGGTGGAAAAAATTTTCCCGTTTTTGTAAACCAAAACTGTCTTGTTTAAAAGTTTTACCAACACTGCATTTCCATATATTTCATATTCAGCATTTGATTGGGTGGTAATTTCTTGAATTTTTCCATCAACAAGTGCACTTACACCTCCCAAAATATTTCGAAAAGCCAAGATGTTATTTTTTATAAGATAGTCTTCGGGTTGATAATTAGCTACTTGAACTTTCACCCCATTTTGATAAGCGAAAACAAAAGAATTTTCTTTCCATATTAAAATATCGTCTTTAACCTCCCAAAAGGTTGCAGAAAAATTGGATAATTGTTCTTTTTTACCATCCTTACAATATATTAAATTGCCATTCAAATCCTCATAAGCTATAAATCCTCTACCTGCTTTGTATTTATCCATGTAAAAGGACTCTACATCAATAAAATTACCTTTTTCGAACAGGGCAAATGTTCTTGTTGTTGGATCGTTAAAACACAAAATATCACACCCGACTTTAAAATCGATATTTCCATTCCAAACACCTAAATCAAAGATTTGACCTTGCCAAAATATTTTATAAAAATCTCCATTATCTTTAAAGGCAAGAATATTATCACCAATCGCAGATGGCATATATAAATCACCAGTAACTTGATAAAGTTGCGTAATGTTTTTATTCCAATAGACATTAATGGAATTAAAGCGCGTATCTTCAAAAACAATAAAACTATCTTTTACGACATAATTTCGAGCGAAATAGGTCAATGTTTTCAATTCACCATCATCCCAACAATTTAATGTTGGACCGATATTATAAGCCAGAAGATGATCTGAAACTTGGTATTCTACAGTCATTGGAGTTACATCCGTCCTTTTTTCTCCATCGTAGACTCTAAGGTTTCCTCTTGTATCGATGTAAGCCACCAATTCATCCCCTGCTTTAAATCCTTTTATTTCTTGAAATTCTATCTGATGAAAATTCTCATCCTTGAAAGATCTGAAATAGTTATTAAAGTCGATAAAAGGAGCTACGTCTTGACAAAAAACTACAGACTGAGAAAATAAAAAAAGCAAAAAAATAAATTTCATCGGCGGAACTTAGCAATAATTAAGCCAGTGCAAAATACATAAATTAATTTGAATTGTGTAAATGAAAAGGATTTCAAAAAGTAAGTTATTTTTGTAAAAAAAACTATACAAAATGAAACGTATTGCAATTTCGGTAATTTGTTTATTTTCGATTTACGCCTTTGGTCAGAGAAAAATTGAATTTACCGAATATGATCTATCAAATGGCATTCATGTCATACTTCATCAAGACAAGAGTACTCCAATTGTTGCAGTATCTGTTTTGTATCATGTAGGATCTAAAAATGAAAATCCTGAAAGAACTGGTTTTGCGCACTTTTTTGAGCATTTGCTTTTCGAGGGTTCTTCAAATATTGGAAGAGGTGAATATAGTGAAATTGTTGAACGAAATGGTGGTGCATTGAACGCAAACACATCACAAGATCGCACTTACTATTATGAAATATTGCCATCTAACCAACTTGAATTGGGCCTTTGGCTGGAAAGTGAAAGAATGCTTCATGCGAAGGTAGACAATGTTGGAATCGAAACCCAACGAAGTGTTGTAAAGGAAGAGAAAAGGCAACGTGTAGACAACCAGCCATATGCATCCTTTACGAGTGAAATGTTTAAAAGAATGTTTGCTGAACATCCATACAATTGGGTGCCAATTGGCAGCATGGAGCATCTTGACGCTGCACAAGAGATTGATTATGTAAATTTCTACAGAACGTTTTATGTACCTCAAAATGCTACAATTTCAATAGCTGGAGATATTGAGATAGACCAAGCAAAAAAATGGATAGATCAATACTTTGGAACTATTCCTTCAGGTCAGGCGATCAATCTTTATAGAGATTTTGAAAATCTTGATGAAAATAATTTTGAGCAGAAATACGGACTATCTAAATCAAATTTTAATGCGGCAAATTTTGCGAACAGTAGCGATCCATCAGCACAAAAACTGATAAGTAGTTATTCCAAAATGGCAATAGAAATTCCAAGAACGACCAAAGACAAATCTGAACTTTCTGGGTTAATTTCTGATACCATTTATGATAATATTCAATCCCCAGCTATTTTCATGGGATTTAAATTCCCAGACCAAAATCATGCGGATAGTTATGCTCTAGATTTGATGAATGAAGTCCTTTCGGGAGGTTCAAGTTCTAGGATAAACAAAACACTTGTGGAAAAAATGGAATTGGCAACATTCGCTTTTTCATTCAATTATGGATTAGAGGATGCAGGAGCTGGAATATTTGCGGCAATTGCTAGTCAAAACATTGATTTAGCTGACATTCAAAATGCCTTTGATGAGCAAATTAATAAAATAAAAAATGAACTCATTTCAGAAGAAGAGTTTCAAAAAATCAGAAATCAATATGAAAATAGCTTGGTAAGTTCAAATGCTTCCGTTTCCGGTATTGCTGAAAATTTAGCTGATAACCATGTGTATTTTGGCAATACGAATAGGGTTAACAACTTGCTGGAGAACTATTTAAAAGTTACCAAAGAAGATATACAAAGGGTTGCTCAGAAATATTTGACTTTAGACAAGAGGGTCATTTTGTATTACTTACCAAAACAATAATTAATATATGAAAAATATTTTCCTATTCATTGCATTTTTACCTGCATTAGCATTTGGTCAAATTGATCGCTCTCAGCAACCAAAACCGCAAACAGCTGCTACTTTAAACATTAAAGACTCAGAAGTTTTTAAGCTTAGCAATGGTATTACAGTAATTCTATCTGAAAATCATAAACTACCGAGGGTATCATTTGACTTAGTTATGAATGGTAGTCCGAGCGTTGAGGGCGAAAAAGCTGGGGTTTCTGATATGTTTTCATCTTTAATATTGAACGGGACAACCAATCGATCCAAGGACCAAATTGATAGTGAAGTTGATTTTATTGGTGCTTCATTAGACGCAAGTGAAAACTCGCTTTCAATGTCTTGCTTGACCAAGCACATGGACAAGGGATTGGATATTATGATGGATGTTCTCAAAAATGTAAACTTCCCGGAATCTGAATTCGAGCGCATTAAAAAACTTATGAGTTCTCAGTTAATCAATACGAAATCTGATCCAGATGGAATGGCCTCAAACGTAGAGTTTAAGGTTAATTTTCCAAATCATCCATTTGGCGATGTCATGACTGAAAGTACATTAAATACTATAAGTCGAGATGATGTTATCGATTACTATAAGTCGTATTTTACTCCTGATAATTGTTATTTGGTAATTGTTGGTGATATTACTAAAGAAAAAGCTTCTGAAATTGCCAAAAACTATTTTGAAAGTTGGACAGGACAGTCATCGTTAGAGTCAGAGGTTGGCAAAGGAGACTTTCACAATGGAAATCAGGTGTTTTTCGTGAAGAAACAAGGTGCGGTACAGTCGGCAATAAGAATTACTTTTCCTATTGATATAAGAACTGGAGACGCGAACCAAATACCTTTAACTGTTGCAAATAATCTATTAGGAGGAAGAGGTTTTGGGACACGATTAATGCAAAATTTAAGAGAGGACAAGGCGTATACTTATGGTTGTTATTCATCATTGAATGTAACTGAAAATGGCTCTTGGGTTTCTATGAGTGGTAACTTTAGGAATGATGTAACTGATTCAGCAATTACAGAAATTTTATACGAAATTCAAAGAATTTCAGAAAATCCAGTTTCCTCCGAGGAACTTGAATTGACCAAATCAACAATGAATGGAAGTTTTTCAAGATCCTTAGAAAGTCCACAAACCATTGCCCGCTTCGCTTTGAATGTAATCAGATATAATTTAGAAAAAGATTATTACAAGAATTATCTAAAGAAATTGGAAAGTGTTGATGTTTCAATCGTTCAGGAAATGGCAAAGCAATATCTTACCTTCCAGAATGCAAATATAATTGTAGTAGGATCTGAGGATATACTGAATAATTTGAAAAAATTTGATAGCGATGGGTACGTTACTATACTTGATGCATTTGGTTCACAGATAGAAGAAATTTTGCCAGCTGACATTAGTAAAGAGGAATTGATTAATAATTATTTATTGGCTTCAACATCCTCCAAAACTATTAAAGAAGCAAACAAGAAAATTAAAAAAATTAAATCTGTAACCCAGGTTTCGACATTAACCAATGAGCAGTTTCCCTTTCCTTTAAGCTTAACAGAATTATGGGTAGCACCTAATAAACAAGGTAGAAAGGTTGAGGCCCAAGGAATGGTTTTCGAACAATTTTATTTCGATGGGAAAAGTGGGAAGATTAGTTCTCAAGGTAAAGGTAAGGATTTGACTGCTGAAGAAATAGAAACCTATACTAAGAATGAAGGATTATTCCCTGAGCTTAATTACCAAAAACATGATATCACCGTTGAGCTTTTAGGCATTGAAAAAGTAAACAATTTGCCATGTTATGTTTTAAAATCGATTAATGATAAATCTGAAAAATTCGATTACTTCACAGTTGATGGTTTTATGAAAATTCAAACAATTGAAGTAGAAACTCAAGATGGTGAAACATCAGAATCTGTATCCAGTTATGCTGATTTCAAAGAGGTAGGAGGTATTATTTTTCCACATTTAAGGGTCTTGACGGCTAATGGTATGACTTTTACAGGAAGTTCCACTTATGAGGTGAATGGTAACCAAAAAATTGAAGATTTCATGAATAAATAATTTTCTAAATTATTGGTTATGAGCAAAATAAATTTTATTGATTCATTCAAAAAAAGAAATATTTCAAAACAATAATTCTCAAAATTTGTTATAGTAATTAGTACAATAACTTTTATATTCCAAGATTATCTTATTTCCAATAGTTTATATTAATAATTAAATGGCTTTAAATCGATCTTCACTTTTTCTGGAAGTTATTGAAGGATTGTCAAAGAATCCCCATATTGGTGATGGAAATATAAAAAAAATGGCGAGTGAAATTCTTCATAAATCTTCCCATTTTTTAAAGGTAGAGCGTACAAATATTTGGTTAACTAACGAAAATGAGCCGAATTTTCACTGTCTTTTAGCTTATCAAAGAAATACAGATTTATTTTATTTGGAATCTCCCTTGGACAAAACAAAATGCCCTGTTTACTACTCACATTTAAGCAAAAATGAATTTATTGTTAGTTCTGACTCTAGGAATGAGATATTCATGAATGAATTACTAACCGAGTATTTAATTCCAAATGGAATATATTCCATGATAGAAGTTCCAATCATTATGGGAGGAAAACTTAGGGGTATTATATGTTTTGAAAACACGGAATCGAAAAGAAATTGGACAAATGATGAACAACATTTTGCGATAGCATTGGCACATTTAATCACATTAACTTTAGAAAATGAAGAAAAAAACACGTATCGAGAAGAACTTGAAAAGGTGGTAAAAGAAAAATCTTTACTCTTAAACGAAATGAATCATAGGGTAAAGAATAATCTGACGATTATAAATGCACTAATTAAATCAGAATCCAATAAGGCTAAGGATAAATTTCATAAAGAACTCTTTATGAGTCTCACAAGTAAGACTTTTTCACTTTCGAGTTTATTGGATTTTACAATTGAAAGTAATGGTGAAAATGAAGTTGATTTGAAATCATTCATTAATAAATTATACAGAAATATTAACGAAACATATGGCCATGAATTAAACGTCGCGTCAGACATTAATTTAAAAGATGTAAAAATTCAAGAGACCAAGGCCATGCCGACAGCTCTCATTTTAAATGAAATAATTGTGAATTGCTACAAACATGCATTTAACAAATTGAAAGCAAATCAAATCCATATTTCACTTAAGAAAACAGAAAGTGACTCCATACAAATTGAAATCAAAGACAATGGTTTAGGATTGCCCGAAAATTATAGCCAAAAAGGTCTTGGTTTTGACTTTATTTTCGGTTTGTGCGATCAAATAGACGCTAAATTATCTATTGAAACATCAATGGCAGGAACCTGTATTAAAATTGAAATTTAAATTTTTCAGTTTAAATCATTTTAAGGGTGCTGTTATTTCCGTCCCATAATATTTCAACAAAATAAATTTCATTTTGACCTTCAAAGAATATCTTTTCAACTTCAACGCTAAAAAATTCTTGTAATGGCCATTTTTTCCAAAAAATATCACAGATACAAACTGATTTTTTACCGTTAGCAACCCCAAAATCAGCATTCCAAAGGTTTTAAAAGGTTGGGATGTTTCAAAGGTTAAAAATTGTTCACATTATCATTTGACCTGCTCAAACAATAGCTCGACCTTTGGATCTAAAAGATAATTTTTAACTTTTGATTTGGTTTGAAAGGTAAAGTTTTGCTTTAAGTCTGAAATCAATAATTGTACATCTTCATATGTTCCGTTTGTAAGATTCAGTCTGATTGTCAATGGAAATTCAAAGGCTTGATTCGTTTGCCTAACTTCGAATACAATTTTAGAATTACTAATTTTACCTTCTATTTTAATTTGGGGATGCCCCTCAGAAAAAACCCATTGATTAAAGAAATCGTCCCATTCTTTGCCTGTAACTGTTTCAATTACAGATTGAAAATCTTTTGAATTGGCATTTCCATATTTAAAATCGTCGTAATACTTGCGAATAGATTCTCTGAAAAGCGAATCACTCAACTGAAGTCTCAACATATGCAGAACCCATGAACCTTTTTGATACGAATTAGGATTTAATAAATCTTCTAAATCGACATAATTGCTATCCACCAAAGGTGATTTAAAATTTTTGTAAAAGCTCACTACCCTTTGCCGGTCACTTTCCATTTGATTTAAGAAGATCTTTTCACCTTTGATTTGCTTTAAATAGAGGTTTGCGAAATAGGTTGCAAATCCTTCACTTAACCATATATGTTCCCAATCCTCTTCAGATGCCGAATTACCAAACCATTGATGAGCTATTTCGTGAGCGATCAATGATTCACTTGATCTCGTTCCATTCAAAGCATCCTCATCATAAAAAATACAACCCGCATTTTCCATTCCGCCATAGCGAGTAGTAGATTGAACATTTGCCAATTTTTCATATGGATATGGTCCTATATAATCAATGAAAAAATTTAAAACTTGAGAAGCAAGCTCAAGATCATAAAGTGCTTTGGATGCTTGATTTTTATAAACCCATCCTGACACTGGGGTATTATATACAGATTCAAACTCTTTAGTTTTAAAATCGGCCACACCAATTACCATAACCTTAGTTGGAAGTTCATGGGATGAATTGTAATGAAACATATTGTAATTCTGCATTGTAGTGTCAATGGATTTTAATGATCCGTTTGCAATCACTTTGTATTTCTTAGGCACAGTAACATGATATTCAATTAATGCTTTATCTGAGGGATGGTCTACACAAGCAAACCAATGATGCGCTCGATTTGGCCAATTATCTCCGAAAAAGGTTCTATCTCCAAATTTATTTTCTCCAATTATTAAACCATCGTTCGGAATTCCATGATAATAAATTGTAACATTCTGATTGATATCATTGTTGTAAGTTTGAATGAACAGTGAGTCATTTATGTGTTCAAACTCATTATATTCATTATTTTGATGAACTGTATCAACCACCATTCCTTTTCCATTACTTTTTAAATTCACAAAATCTAAGGCGAATTCCTTTTCCTCATTCAATCGGTCAAAATTGATAATTTCTTTAACCCAAATTTCATCTGTTTCATCATTTAACTCGATATAGATGGTGTATTTTTTAACATCAATATTTTGGGAGATCGCTATTCCAAAAGGAAATGCACAAAGAAAAAGGATATATAATAATTTCATTCTACGGTTAATAAAACAGCCTATGAAATTAATCAGGATTTTTTTCTTTTGTTGATAATGCCATTTATAATATCAATAAAAATAAAATTCACAACCTTCAAATTTTCGAAAATTGTTATCGAGATTTATTCGAATTGTTTAACATTTCCTTCCTCATTTATATCAGGCAAAATCTGATTAGGATCAATTGTTATAGATTCGATTTCCTTGTATTTGATTGGGATAAAAACCTCATGTTTAGATGTCGCGCTTGACCAAGTCGGCAAAAGTTCCGTGGGGTCGTTAAAATCAGTTTTAATGTTATTTGTTAAATTCAAGGGAATATAAAAATTTCGTTTGGTACCATCTTTTTGTAAAACTTCCAACTCTACTGGAACAGGCACCCCTTCCCGTTCTATTGTGAGCTCTATTCCTCCTGATCTTTTAACAACCTCACCAAGCGTTAAGTCGATGGTATGTGTTGTGTTTAACCAATAATTTTGAAACCATGTTAATTCCATTCCACTTACATCTTCGAAAACTTTGACAAAATCATTCGGCTCAGGATGTTTAAATTTCCACTGTGTATAGTAATTCGCAAAACCTTCCTTCATATTATTGTCTCCAATGATATATCGAATCATTTCAGGAAATAACTGTCCTTTATAATAAGCAGCGTTGTAATATGCATAATCCTCAATAAAATGATTTGCAGCGGTTGCTACTGGCTCTTCAGTTGTAATCATTCGCATCCAGGAATAAGACGAATAAGCATCTCGTGCTGGATAAATCTCTGAATTTGAAATGTTACTGATTCTCGCTTCTGCATAGCATGTTACGCCTTCATCCATCCAATGGTGTAAATTCTCATCAGAACCATAAATGCCGTAAAAATAATTGTGCATGAACTCGTGACATGCTGTATTAAAAAAATCAAATCTACTCTCTTCTAGCATCGTACACATTGGATATTCCATGTACCCTTCTCCACCTTGAATAAATGAAAATTGTGGGTATGGATACTCCCCAAATTCCTCTTTACAAATCGCATAAGCTGAAGCCCAATTGTCAATTAAATAGTTCCACTCATCTGTATTGTAATCACCATAAAAAAACTGAAAATCGATTCCATCAATCGTTTTCTTTTGATATGACCAATCCTTATCGGCTGCCCAAGCAAAATCATGAACATTGTCGGCATGAAATTCCCAGTTCACTAATCCACTTTGATTACCAGATCCATCTTTACTTTTCCATCCATCTGTAGTATATTCCTTATTTTTTGGAGTTCCAGTACCAGCAACGGTAAATGATGCATCACAAGATATATTTACGTCAAAGGTTCCAAAAGTTCCAGCAAATTCGCGACCCAAATACGGATCTGTATGCCAGCCTTGTTTGTCATAACGACAAACTTTTGGATACCATTGTGTTAAAGTAAAATCTGTACCTGCAGTGTTGTTTTTGCCACATCGGTTTAGTGCTTTAGGAACTATAGCATTAAAATTCAATGAAATTTCAAGCTTTTCTCCTGCTGCTAAAGGTTGAGACAATTTGATTTGACCAATAGACTCGAAGACTTTCATTTCTAAAGCCTCGCCATTAACCATAACATCCGAAACAGTAATACTTCCAAAATCGCCTGGTTTAAGCGTTTTTGTATCTACACCCATTTTTTCAAATGCGTGACTTCCTTTAGAAAAAGAATTCCAATAAAGGTGCAAATACACTTCATTAATAGCATCAGGAGAATTATTCGTGTAAATAATTTTTTCATTACCAGATAATTTGGCGTCGGCATCATTCAATTGAGCTTGAATATTATATTCTACCTTTTGTTGCCAATATCCATTTTGAGAAATCGCTACAGTGGATGAAACCAAAAAACATATTAGAAGAAATCTTTTCATATAAAAATTTGAATTGAAGATTAAAGTTAAAATTCTGAAGTAAATAAACCACCACCCTATAAATAAAAATAAAAAAGTTGTTACATATTAATTATGCATGCATTATGTTTTAGAATTTGGTAATGCCATTCAAAAAGATCAATTCAGCTTTATTTAACCTTAAAATTAATTCTTATGAAAGCAAGTATTTCCTTTTTAGCATTGTTTCTAGCTGCGAGTCAGTTAAATGCACAAGAACTCTATATGGGGCAAGCAAAAAATAAAATGCCTCATGGATTCGGCGTCACAGATTTTGAGGATGGTTCTTATTATCAAGGCATTTACGAATATGGAATAGAGAATGGTCCTGGGACATTTTGCGATACCAAGGGTGTTAAAAAAACAGGCATTTTTAAAAATGGGGAATTGGTAAGCGATTTCGAGGTTGTTCCAAATACCAAATTGATGGAATTTATATACCAAATTGATACAGAAACTGTATTTCAATCAATGCAAATCGACATTGATTTTTCCAGCAAACCAGCGAAAAAGAAAAATTTAATTGTTGCTCCTTTTGGTTCTTTTCGAATCAACGGTCAGCTGGTAAGCGCAGGTTTTATAACCAATACCCAAGGCTATACACATACAAAACATGAAAAAAAGGGACTTTACCCATACGACATTGAAAGTGCCGTTTACTTCAAAACATATGGCGAAAGAAGAAGTAGAACTATGATTCCATTAGCTAATGGATATTGTGAATCAGGTGCTAATGACGGCACAAATCAAGGTGAATTTGTAAGTGTTTTGAAAGATATTGAATGGAAGAAAGGTTCCTACGGCTTAAAAATCTACGAATCCGGTACCATCAAAATAAAGAAAGAATTGTTTACGGTACTTACCCTCTATCTCGTTACCTATGAAAAAAACGAGACGATTATAGATTCCATTGGCAGCTTGGCATTTCCGGGTACTGAATTAATCCTTGAAACAGAACTTTCCAATATTGTATCCACGCATACAAAACGATGTTTTATTAGTGAAATTCCTACAATGGAATTTAAATTGAAAAGTTTCTTTGTTAACCAACAACCGCAGCAATTTAAAGAAGCCATGTGCAAATTTGACAATCAAACTCCGCAATTTGCATTAGCAAATTTAGTTGATGATTACAATGCTGCTATTTTTAATATTGGAGAAGCCTATAAACTTGTCTCAGGTTCGTTTCATGAAGACAGTTATTATTCGTTCTTCATCTACAATAAAATTTTTGAGAATAATGAATGAGAAAGTTCAAAGTGTATAATTAATAAAAAGCCGGGTTCCGGCTTTTTTATTGTTCAGTGAATATATAATTTGGGCGTGGGTTGGGCCCAAAGTTCCTAATTCGATTAGAATTTTTGGTCAGTAACTGCCTGTTATTCATTCAATTTATTGCGATAACTATAATCTTCTATATCAAATAGAATTAATGTGAAATAGAATTGACTTGGGAGTTGCCTGATTTTGATTTTATCCAGACAGGTTTGAATAGTCAA
Organism: Flavobacteriales bacterium; assembly: GCA_947475275.1. Lineage (GTDB taxonomy): Bacteria > Bacteroidota > Bacteroidia > Flavobacteriales_D > Crocinitomicaceae > M0103. The sequence goes on from CANJNE010000045.1 coordinate 17,690, forward strand.
TTAACATGTATTGAATAAAAATGAATTTACAAAACCGATTCTTCCAAAATGCTATTTTAACATTGCAAACACATCGAATTTCGAAAAATTAAAATAGCGCTTTAATATACACACAAGCGAGTTGCGAAAAAATCTACTTGATATTAAAACCCTATCAAACATTTTTCTTCCTCACACAATTGTCTCAAATCTGCTATATTGAAATGGTTTAAATCAGATTTCAACATTTGTCTTTTTTGGAGCGAAAATTCTTTAAGTTTTTTTCCTTCGCAAAACCTACGGAGAGCGGTTTCATTGTCTATCAACAAACCAGGAACTTCTTGCAAATTTCCGTTTTCATCTTTTGCCGCCATGGTAAAATAGCATGAATTCGTGTGTTTGATTGCTCCAGTTTTAGGTTGCAAAGCTTCAACACGAATACCAACAATCATTGAAGTTCTTCCTACATAATTAACCGATGCTTTAAGCGACACCAACTCCCCTACCTCGACGGGATTTAAAAATTCAACACCATCAACCGCAACCGTAACGCAATAACCACCTGCGTGTTTTGAAGCGCAAACATAGGCGACTTTGTCCATAAGTGAAAGCAATATTCCACCGTGTACCTTGCCACCAAAATTCGCGTAAGAAGGAATCATGAGTTCAGTTAGGGTGGTCTCTGATTCTGAAATGGATTTAAAAA
>CANJNE010000046.1 GCA_947475275.1 Flavobacteriales bacterium
CTTTTGATTCATTTTTTACCATTTTCAAAGTGTTTAGTGGAGACGGATTTTCAGATGTAGTTGCCGATATCGAAGCAAATTCTGGTAAAGGTGTGGCATTTATGTATTTTACCAAATTTTATTTTGTCTTCATCGTTTTTACTGGAAGCATTCTAGGACTCTCTTTGATTAACAGTATTTTCATCGATCAAATGTCTAGATCCGAGGAAAAGTCAGAAAAAGAAACCGACAAATTAGATGAAAAATTAGATCGCTTGCTTCAAAAACAAGAAGATTTATCTGCTGAAATTCAGGAATTGAAAAAGAAACTGAACAATGAGTGATAACATCGAAGAACTCAAAAGAACCCTTCATGATGGTGGTGTTGAATGGAATTCCTTGTATGAACATGGTGTAAAAACCAAACCGTATTATTTTGGCATTTATAAAACCGTTTACAAACCTGGCTTTGATGCAGCAGAAAAACTTTATACGAAAAGGCTCCATGAAATGGTTAATTACCTTGAAAAGGTAAAGGTAAGCAACACTAAAGCCCAACAATATATAGATAAGATCAGGAGTTATCACAAGGCATTCAATAGCACCGTCGATTTCAACTCAGAGGCTTTTAGAAATGGTTGTAGTGAGCTTATCAAACCACTCAGACGTTTAACAAAATCCACCAAATATGTTTCAAATAAAAAGGTTACTATAGACCCTATGGTGAGCGCTGAGGAAAAATTAATTCTGGCTAAATATTGTTATCAGCTCAATCCATACAATTACTTCTATCCGTATTTGACCAATTTTTATTATGTCACTGAAGAGGGCATTACAACTTTACTTATTAATGATTCTCGAAGAAAGATAGTCCGTCGCTTGGATGCCATAGGCGAATTGATGGATTATATATCAAGACTGGAGATGCCACGAAGAAAACACCGAACAGCGCTGTCATTTCGCTATTTGATTTATGAAGATAATCCTGGAAACATTTGCAGTGAATCACTCGTGTACAGTGCTGTAAACTTTGCTGTTATGGCAGGATTTGGAGTTAAGGAAGCTTGGCAAACAAATGCCAAAGGAAATTGGAAACTCTTGGAAACCTTTGACCATTGGAGGAGGTGATTATTAACTTATTGATTAAATAAAATTTTTGAATGACTATATCAACCTACAAAACAAAAATCGCATCGCGTTACATTCCAATCAATCCGCAACAAATAGGCTTGAAAATAATGGAGTCCGCTGCTTATTATACTTCAGTAAAATATGATGGTTATTTTGCGGTGTTAAGCGTGAATAACGGCAAAGCTATATTACAAAACGGGAATGAAAAAGAACTTGAAATAAAGTCCATTCTTGAAGTAGCAAAGCAAATTAAAGAAGATGTTGCTATGGCGGGTGAATTGTGTTTGTTCAAAGATGGCAAAGCCCAAACCCACCGTGAACTAGCAGCCGCACTTGATGAATCCGAAAAACACGATATTCGTTTTGGTGTGTTTGACATCATTACTGCTGAAGCTGAAACTGTAGCATTAAAGGAAAGATTGGATAGAATTAAAACTATCGCCAATTCTAATGCTGTTTTTGCTATTCCGCAAAATCATTTTGAAAGCCGCTCCAACATAATTGAATTGTATAAGCAAATTGAAGGTAAGGAAGAAGGTTTGGTTGTCCGCACTGCAGAAAACATCACTTACAAGATTAAACCGTCCATTACTTTAGATTTAGTGGTTTTAGGATATGCTTTGAATGCTGGTCCGGAAGAATCTTTACGCGAATTGTTACTCGGAATTGTAGATGCCAATAACGATTATCAAATTGTTGCCAAATGTGGAAATGGTTTCTCCGAAAATGACAGGATTGCACTAATTGCTCAACTCAAACCTTTAGCTGTGGAAAGTGCTTACACTGAAGTTTCTGGGGCAAAAACAGCTTTTGTGATGATCGAACCTAAATTGGTTGTAGAATTATCTTGTCTCGATGTCATTGCAGAAAACACGAAAGGGGCCATTCGTAAAAGTGTCTTGACATACGATCAAAAGACCGGATACGCTTTAAAGGGCCAAGCGGCTACTGTGAGTTGTATTTCTCCAGTTTTTCAACGTTTTCGTGACGATAAAAAAGCCAACAATACAGATGCTGGAGGACAAGAATTTACAGATTTATTGAATGTTTCAGCTGATAAAAATGAAGAAAATGCAAAGCCTTCGATAATTGTTGCAAGGGAAGTTTTTGTTAAAAAAGGTAAAGCAGGAACGGCAGTGAGAAAGTTCACAGGAGTGGAAACGCACAAGTCACAGCAAGGAAATTATTCTCCGTTTTTTGTGTTGTTCTCAGATTTCAGTTCAGGACGCAAAACACCACTTGAACAAGAGATTTTTCTTTGCGCAGATAAAAAAGAAATGGATGATAAATTAGCGGCTTTGATTGCAGAAAATGTGAAATCAGGCTGGGAAAAAGTATAAATATGGGAAGGGCGATACAATTTGCTGCGGGTACATTAAAGTTTGCTGCAGGATTAACAAAAATTGACCGAGATAAGGTTTATGGTTTCGTTGAATTAAAAGTTCAAGATGAAAAGGGAAGTGCATGTTCATTGGGGAGTCTTCTCGATGACGGAAGCACACTGGTATTAAATGGTGCAACAGCTTTAAAAACTGTAGATGAAAACAATAGAGAGTTGGACAAAAAAACATTGAAAGTGGTTTATCAAGATGGTAGCGCTGCCGTTTTGGTTCCTTCAAGCTATGACAATGAAGTAGTGCTTAATGACGCAACCCTTGACGATTTATTCAACTTGGAAATTACTGCGGTTTACCAATTGGATTTTGAAGATGAAAACATGAAGAAGTCTGTTATGGATCATTATACCAATGGAAAAGTAGCACGATTTGTTTTCAATTACCGCCCTGATTACGAAGGTGCTGATGCTATTTTACTTACCAATGCGATGGGAATATTTGTGTTGACAGGAAACATTATAGATTTTCCTTATCTCGAAAACAGTCAAGTTATACAAGTAGTTGAAGCAGAAGAGGAGCAAGTAGAGGAAGAAATGGATTTCGGAATGTTATAATTGAAAGATGTCAAGAAGAATTAATTTATCAGATAGTAAAGGCCGCAATGCGGAAGTTGTATTCAAATCGGTTCAAAAGCAACCCTTGGTAAAAACGGTTACGGCTGAGGGGAAACCAACACAAACGGCCAGGGTTTTGAAAGCCACAGTGGAAAATTCATACGAAAGTTTGTTAAAACTACACGGTAATGATGACGCCATCGCACAGGCACTTATTTCAGCAGATCCAGAGCTAAATATCAATTTAGCGGGAATGCTGGTGAATGAAACCAGCAAAGTTTACATCAATACCGATTTAAAACCCGTATTTAAAATTCATAAAACAGAGGCGGTTCATCTTCCAGATGGTTCGCTTAAAGAGGAACGGACACCTAAAGAAACCATTGCAAATATCTTGGCAGATTTTCCTATAAAGCCAGTTGGTAAGTACCTGCCCAAAAATGAGGTTTACAGTAAACTTGTGTTTTCTAAAAAATACCAGATTAGCCATGTTAACGGTTTAACCTTTGATTTTCTTCTTGAAATAGCAAAGGATTTACATGATCAACAGGCGCTAATGATGCTGGCTGGCGGTGAAAAATCGAACGAACCTTTGGTTTTTCAAGACGGTGGTAAAACCTATCGGGCTTTTTTAGAAGGACGCATCAAAGACAACGGTTACGTTTTACTTATGCACCTTTCCAATTTAGAGTTAAAGGGATTGGGGTAATTGGGATTGCTAAAATTAATTTCTGTAAGATTAACATCTTAGATTAATATCAATATTATTACATTTGTTCATTAACCTGAAAACACAAAAACATGGAAACTTTCATTTACACAGGAATGGAGTATGGAATTGTAACCAATACACGCTCAAGCTTGTTTAAACCAGTTGCGAATTATCAAGAAATTTTGAATGAATTTGAAAATTGTTATGCAGCTGACGATGGGAAACCACAAGGGGATAAATTATTCTGGCTAGCTTCGGAATCTGGCGATGGGATTATTCTTGTTGTTAATGATTGTATTATGTCACACTCTTTTATGGATGATGCAGATCTAGAAGGTATGACAAACTTTATGAAGTCAAATGGAAATTCGGAAACTGCAATTGAATTTATGACGAAACATGTGGAAGAGTTATATGCCGCTGATTTTATAGAGTTTTTAGCTTTGCCAGGGCAAACAATTACCATTCAGATAACTGATCTCGAAGCGGGTAATACTGAATATGAAATGACTACTTAAAACGCGTATTTAAGTATAATTCATTTTGGGAAAACTGACTGCTATAAAATGATAAAGTCAGAACGTTACGATGTGCAAGAACACGCGCACAGATTTGCTGTATGGACTGCCGCTAGAGCAGCAACCCGGGGAATGGCGGGTGGCTCTACCGAAAATATTGAAAAAGCTATTGGAAGGGCTAATCTTCGAAATTTTTTGGAGGCAAATGAGGGTCAAAAAAGCATTTTAGATTTCCATAGTTACCTTGAAAAACATTACGTTTTTTGTACAGAAATTATAGCTTATTTCAATAAAATAAAGTTGGAATGTACTTATGGCCGAGCGGCTAAAATTGTTGCGGTTTATTTCAAAACGAGACTTTTGAATTTGGAAAATCATCCATTAATAAATGTTATTTTTCCTCCAATCGATTCTGTTCTATTGAAAAATTTGGCTGATAAATCACCTGAATTGAAATTTTTGGCAGACAAAAAATGGACACAATTTGATGCGGAAGGGTATGAAATAGCCATTAAATCCATTGAAAAATGGTCAGTCAAAAACAACCTCAAATTTTGGGAGGTAGAAAAATATTGGCGGCCTTGAATAAGGTGTTTGTTCTTATCGACTTTATGTCAATCCAAGAAATCTCCGGTCATTAACCTGTCTTCTATCATATACATGTCATAGTCTTCAGGCATGTTATGATCATTTATTCCGATTACAGTCCCATTGGTGGTCCAATAATTCGCATCTGGAACTTCAATTTTGTTCGCTTGCATTTGCTCTTTAACCAAAGTACTATAATCTGGGTAAGATAAAATAGAAGCATTAATTTTTGCCCAGTCTATATCAGTTGCTGTTACCATTTCCCCCAAAAGTGCATCTTCTAGGTTTAACGTAATTGTATTCTCTATTGAATCTCCATCCTCATGGTTGGATTTGATTTGAACTTTAATTGCTGCCATTGAAATTTTTTTTCGAAAATAACTAAAAAATAATGAATCCGAGCCTACATTTGAATTGCTTTAGTTTTCATTTTGATAATGTTTCCAAAAAAAATCCTTTACCCTATCAAACGCTTCAACAGTGCTACCTCGTCCTCGAGAATCATAATCGTTTTTTCATATTGTTGGATGAGCTTTTCGGGAACATTAATGTGATTGTTGCCGAGCGGTACAAAAGTGAAAATATGCGCAGGATCACAAATCCTCCGCTGCTTTGCATGAATAGCGGAGGAATAGTACTTCACATACGCCACGCAACGAATCCTGCGCCAAACTTTGCCAATTTCTTTAAATGGACTGTTTAAAAATCCTCCGTTGATCTATTTAGTAATTGAGCATCGGAGGATTTGTAATCCTGCGAAAACTTTCACCAAATGCAATTCTCAAAATTAACTGGCGGATTCAATCGACACATTTTCCAATACGTATTCCATTTCTATATAGTTTGTTGCAGACGCATTCTTCCGATGCGGCAAAAGCCTAATAAAACCAGCCCCGAAATCTGAAAGATTTTAAAAAAGCTTCACTACCCATTTTTTCGCCTTCGGAAATGTTGCAAAGGATTAAGCAGGACAGTTAGATTATTTAAATCGCTGAGAACTGCAGGATTACCAATAATATTTTTCAAACTGTAACTTTTTATTGTGTAATTTGGTCTGATACAAATTAAAATTAAAATTTATGAAATTGCGTGATACCCTTTCTATTTTTTCTCTGATCTTAATCGGTGCTATTGGTTCATTAAAAGCACAAACTGTAGACGAAGTTATTAAAGCATATTATGATGTAACCGGTGGTTCCAATTGGGAGAAAGTCACAGGAATGCGCATGACAGCTAATGTTGAACAACAAGGAATGAGTATTCCTTTCGAAATCACAAGCTTAAAAGATGGAAGGATGAGCATGAAGATGACCTTCATGGGAAACACAATGACTTTAGCAGCATTTGATGGCAAAACAAGTTGGACTACAAATTGGATGACAATGGAGCCTGAAGAAAACCCTGCTGAAGATTCTGAGAATGCGCGCAGAGCGATAAATGAATTTCCTAATCCACTTTTCAACTATCAAAAATTAGGTTATAGCGCAACGCTATTAGAGGATGAAACCGTTGAAGGAACTGCATGTTACAAAATTAAATTGGACAAAAAAACAGAGTTGGTTGAAGGGCAAGAAGTGCCAAATGTGGAATATTATTATATCGACAAAGAAAATAATGTAGTCATAATGATGGAATCGGAAATTAATTCCGGAGAAATGAAAGGAAATATGAGCCAGACTAAAATGAGTGATTATCAAGAGGTTAATGGTGTTTATGTTCCATTTTCAAATTCTGAGGGTTTAAAAGATGGTGAATCACAAACCATCCAATTTGAAACTGTAGAAATCAATCCTGTAGTTGACGAAAATATTTTTGTTTTTCCTAAAAAATAATTCATGAAAAAGTACATATTAGGCTTACTCGTTTTGGGTTTGCCTTTTTCTTATTTTACACAAGACGGCGTGATGAATGCCGGCGATTATTTTGGTGATTTAAAAGCACGCCACATTGGTCCAGCGCTAATGAGTGGACGTATTTCTGACATTGAATTACACCCATCAAATAGTAATGTTGTGCTAATTGGCGCAGCCGGTGGGGGTGTATGGAAATCGCAAGATGGTGGCGTGCAGTTCAATTCTATTTTCGATAATTATTGTCAGTCTATTGGAGCTGTAGCGATGGATCCAAGCAATCCAGACAATACATATTGGGTAGGAACCGGAGAAACTTGGACAAGAAACAGCGTTTCTGCAGGAGATGGTATTTACAAAACAACTGATGGAGGAAAAAATTGGACAAAAATGGGTCTCGAAAAAACGGACCGCATTGCATCCATTCAAATTGATCCTACGAATTCTAATGTTATTTATGTTGCGGCATTAGGTGCACTTTGGGGTGATAGTGAAGATAGAGGCGTTTACAAAACAGAAGATGGGGGAAAGACTTGGAATAAAATGCTTTATGTTAATGCAACTACAGGCTGTTCTGAATTGGTGTTGGACCCAACCAATCCAAAAATAATATATGCCGCTTTCTGGGAATTCCGAAGAACAGCTTTTTCTTTCAGTTCGGGAGGATTAAACAGTGCCTTATACAAAAGTATTGATGGAGGGATTACTTGGCAAAAACTTCAAAACGGATTTCCTAAAGGAAAATTGGGAAGAATTGCCGTAACAGTTGCCCCTTCTAATCCTGCTATCGTTTATGCAGTTTTGGAAGCAGAAAAAAAAGAAGAAAAAGGACTTTATCGTTCTGATGACGGAGGAAATTCATGGAAATTTTTAAATGGTGATTTCGGACTTACTGTTCGACCATTTTATTTTTCTAAAATAACTGTTGATCCAAATAACCCTGAAATTATAGCGAAGGCAGGATTAAGTGGGAGTTTGAGTATTGATGGTGGAAAAACATTTAGAAATCTTGGGTACGTCCATTCTGATATACATGATATCGTTTTTGATGTTTCGAATTCAAACAAATTGTTTGTGGCCACTGATGGAGGCTTGTACAAATCTTATGATCGTGGTTCAAGTTTCGAAATGGTAGAGGATTTACCTTTGAGTCAGTTTTATCATGTAAGTGTTGACAATAAAGAACCATACAATGTTTATGGTGGTTTGCAAGATAACAATTCATGGTTTGGCCCATCAGCCAGTCCTGGAGGAATTGAAGCGAGAGATTGGGAACTGGTAGGTCAGGGTGATGGTTTTCGGGTTTATCCGCATCCAACTGAACCCAATATTGTGTATTCAGAAATGCAAGGAGCGGATGCCATTTGGAGGTTTGATGTAGATAAACAGCAAATCAAAGTAATTAAACCTTATCCGGTTGAGGGAGATCCTAAATTGCGTTTTAACTGGAATGCACCTATAACTACAAGTATACATCAACCTGATAGACTTTATGTTGGAAGTCAATTTGTTCATATTTCTGATGACAAAGGAGATACTTGGAGAAAAATATCTCCCGATTTGACAACAAATGATCCTTTGAAACAGAATCAAGAAGCCTCAGGAGGTTTATCCGCCGATAATTCAGGTGCAGAAAACCATTGTACCATTTTTACCATTGCGGAATCGCCATTGAGTGATCAAGTGATTTGGGCTGGAACTGATGATGGGAATGTTCAACTCACACAAGACGGTGGAAAAACTTGGACCAATGTTGCAAAGAATTTTCCAGGCTTACCAGCCAATACTTGGTGTTATCATATTGAGGCTAGTGTTCATGGAAAAGGAACAGCTTACGCTGTTTTTGATGGCCATACAAAAAACGATTATAGTCCTTATGTATACAAAACTGTTGATTTTGGAAAAACTTGGGTATCCATTACTTCTGCAGACCTAAGCACTTTTGTGCGCAATATTCAAGAAGATTATGAAAATCCAGATTTACTTTTCTTAGGCACGGAGAATGGGCTTTTTGTTACTATAAATGGGGGCAAAAATTGGGCAGCTTTTACCAATAACTTTCCAAAAGTTGCTGTGCATTATTTGGAATTGCATCCTGAAAAAAATGCCTTGATTGCCGCTACACATGGCAGGGGTATCATCATTATTGACGACATCACCCCGCTAAGAAAAATTGATGCTTCTTTGCTTACACCGAACTTGACATTTTTTGAAACGAAACCTTTCGTTATCAGTGAAAAAAGCAATTTTGGTGGAACCGCTTTGAGCAACCAATTTGTTGGAGACAATCCAAGTTCAAATGCCATGATTTCTTATTTTTTACCTAAACGCCACACTTTTGGCAAAATGACAGCTGAAATTATTGATACTGAAGGAAATCTAGTATCCAAACTTGAAGCTGGTAAACTGAAAGGCATAAACACGATTTCTTGGAGTTTTAATGGCTTGGCTCCAAAAGTTGCAAAAGGAAAAGGACTATCATTTGCCGGTGCGCCGACAGTGAAAGCTGGAAAATATGTTGTTAGAGTTAATAAAGGAAGTGAAGTTTTTGAAAAGGAAATAGAAGTACAATACGATCCGAATTCAACTTTTATACTTGCAGAAAGGGCCGAACAACAGCGTGTCACCAAGGAACTTTTCGATATGATTCAAGATTTAGCTTTTTTTGTTTATCAAGTGGATCAATGGGACGCTACGGTTGATGCCTACCAATTAAAAAACAGCGCGCCAAATAAAACTGTCACAAAACTGGGACAGGAATTGGATGCACTTAGGAATAAATTGGTAGTTACAACCGGTGACAATTATGTCGGTACAGCGGATCCGCAATTAAAGGAAAAACTCAATGATATTTATGGGACAATCGCTTCATACTATGGCGCGCCTTCTTCAACCCAAATGGAGAACATTGCTACTTTGATAAAAGCAATGACTGATGCAAAAGCAGAGTTTGAAAAAATAAAATCTGGCAGCATTAAATCATTTGAAAAGCAATTGGCAAAAAATAAAACAGTGGAGGCTCCAGTAATTGTAACCTTTGAAGAGTTTTTGAAACTTGATTAGACTAATCGTAATTAGCTACGAAAAAGAGGGCGAAATTTCGCCCTCTTTTTTTTGTTTTTAACCCACGTCTAGGAGATAAATAAATTTATGCTACAACAGTTACCAAGCTCAAATACAAACCATATATTTTGAGTAATTTAGCTGTTCATGATTTTTACCGAATTTGATTTAAATGAACAGCTATTAGAAGCCATTGACCATATGGGCTTTAAAAATGCTACACCCATTCAAGAAATGGCGATTCCCAAAATTATTTCAGGTAAAGATTTAATTGCATGCGCACAGACGGGAACTGGAAAGACTGCGGCATTTATAATTCCGTTATTACACCATTTAACCAATAAAACTGACACCTCAATTGGCGCCCTGGTTCTAGTGCCAACGCGTGAACTTGCAATTCAAATCGAACAAGAAATACAAGGTTTATCCTATTTTGTTTCTGTAGGTTCTATGGCACTTTATGGAGGTGGAAGCGGAAAGGATTGGGATGTTCAACGTGCACAATTGAAAGAAGGAGTTGATATTATCGTTGCCACACCTGGCAAATTGATCTCTCATATCAACCAAGGATATGTCGATTTTTCCAAACTTACCCATTTGATATTGGACGAGGCGGATAAAATGCTGGACATGGGCTTTGTAGACGATTTAATCCAAATCATTTCCAAATTACCAAAACAAAGACAAACCCTATTGTTTAGTGCTACCATGCCTGACAAAATCAGGGCCTTTTCCAAACGTATTTTAAATAATCCTGACGAAATCACACTTTCACTTTCAAAACCAGCTGAAGGCGTTAAACAAAGTGTTTATTTGACATTCGACCAACAGAAAATTCCGCTGATTGCTGAAATTCTTAAAGCCAGAGTAGAATATACGAGTATCATTATTTTCACCAGTTCTAAAAGTATGGTGAGTAATATCGTACATGGATTAAGAAAATTAGGTTTGAATTCAAGAGGTATATCCTCTAATTTAGAACAGGATCAGCGAGAAGAATTACTGCAGGGTTTTCGTTCAAAACGTATAAGAATTGTTGTGGCGACAGATGTCATGAGTCGTGGAATTGATATTAAGGATATAAATTTGGTAATTAATTTCGATGCACCTTTCGATGCAGAAGATTATGTGCATCGCGTTGGTAGAACAGCAAGAGCCAATACTAAGGGTGAGGCAATTACGCTTGTCAATGAAAAAGATATGCGCAAATTGGTCAAAATCGAACGTTTGATAGGATATGAAATAAACAGATTGCCTTTACCTGAAGAATTGGGATCGGGTCCTGAAATAATGGTCGTTGCTCCCCAACAAAAAAAGAAAGGGCCGTTTAAAAATTGGAAAAAACGACATAAACCTGAATAATGAAGCGTATTTTATTTTTAATAATTCTTTTTGTCGCTTGTATTGTTGTTACCTATTTTTTCATTTTAGCTCCAGAACCAAAACCATTACCTGTTATTAATCCAGTTGATGTTGAAAGCGAAATGGTTGATTCAAGTGTTTCTAGAGTTGGTTATGGCCATAAAATTGGCGCTTTTAGTTTTCTAGATCAAAATGGCAAAGCCTTTGGTTCAAATCAGTTGGAAGGAAAAATATATGTTGCAGAGTATTTTTTCACGACTTGTGGAACAATATGTCCAATAATGAATGCACAAATGACTCGTATTCAGGAGGCATTTAAAAATAATTTGAAAATACAATTAGTAAGTTTTACAGTTGATCCCGAGATAGATACTGTAGAACAAATGAAACGGTATGCACAAATGCATTATGCGAATGAACAACAATGGCATTTTTTGACGGGTAATAAAGATGATTTGTACCAACTTGCAAGGACCTCATTTTTTGTCCTTAAACCCGCTGAAGTTGAGAATCAAGGAGATGCGGGAAGTGATTTCATTCACACCAATAATTTTGTACTGGTAGATACAAACAAACAGATTAGGGGGTATTACGATGGTACTTCAGAGAAGGAGGTAGATCAGTTGATAATAGATATTCAAAATCTTCTAGAAAACTAAGTTTTCATTAAACGGAATGTGAGATTTATCCTAGGTTTTTTCGATTTCTTAGTTTTCGGTAATGCGTGCAACCAATTATTTTGAATCTCTCCCTTCATTATCAATAAACTTCCATTTTGAAGATGAATACGGACGTTTTGTCCTGTTTTTTTGTGCTTTAAAACAAAATCTCTAGAATCTCCAAGACTTAAAGAAGCAATCGCTGTGTGCTCCACCAATTCTTTTTCATTGTCACTATGCCAACCCATTCCCTCACTGCCATCATGATAATAATTCAATAGGCATGCGTTAAAAGATTCGCCACTGTGAGTTGCAATTAGCGTTTTAATGTCTTCAAGAACCGATGACCAATTATAAGCCTTTTTTATTCTGCCTGAATACGTGTAAGTTAAACCCTCATCTCCGTAAAATGCTACTTTTCTTGAAAGTTGAATTTGTTTTCCAAAAAGTATAAGCTCTTCATTCGACCACACTATTTCTTTTTCTAGTTGCCCAAATGATTTATTAGCTTCAGCCAGAACTAAAAAGTTGGGAGTGTAATACAATTCACCATCGAAGGGCAAAAGGTTTTCTTGAAATGGAAAAGCAATCATTTTATTCTTTCTGGCTTCCCTTTTTAAATATATTACCCACCTCTTTTCCAATTTTCTGGATTGCTTCAACACCTCGAGAAATCGCAGTAGAGTCAATGTCTTCGTAACTTCCGTATACAGGATCTGTCTGTTGTTGTGATGGAAATATTAAGAGGTAATCATTTTTTGGGAATGCTTTTTCCAATTTAGATGGAAACAAGTCTACAGCAGCAGAATACGAAACACTTCCTGATCGAGCAGAACAAAATATTATTATGTCAGTGCTTTGTTTTTTACTGTTTAATAGGAAGAAATCATCCAACTCTTCAATTGCAGTCCATTGGGTTTCAACATTAAGTTTGTTATCTTCAGCAACACGTTTCCATTTGTCATGCGTGTTGGTGGTTGTATACAATTCAAGTTTTACGTTGAGTTCTTTGGAAAATCGTAAAACACGTTCTACCCACAAAACAAAACTACTTTCAAGTTCTGCAAAAGGTGGGCAAGTAACCAAGATTCTCGTAGCAGAAACGAAGGGTTTATCAAAATTACAGAAGAAAATTGTTTTGTCGCAAACATCCATTAAGTGCGCTCTGTCATCACCAACAAGTCGTTTAAGGATGTTCATTCTAGAATTGTCATTCAAAACAACGATATCGGAAACCAATTCTTTTGCAACCCTTGCAATTCCTGAGGAAACATTATAATCTATGGTTGCAATAGTATTTATTTTTGCTTCATACCCTGAGAAATGTTTTACAATTTCTTCAAGAGATTTTCTTGACCTTCGGATTAAGCGTTCAGCATCTTCATTATTCGGATGCACACTCACAACAGAAATAGGATTGATAACCTTTGGATCAGACACCATCAGCGAAAAATCCATCACTTGTTCATTACCGGAAAGTTCATTCATAGCAACCAAAAGGTGCTTGTTTCTTAGGCGCATTCCTTGAGGCTCATCATCCTCGTTTTCAGCTTTTAAAATCAATAGTTTTTTGCCAGCATTTTCAGTTACAAATGAAGCCACCATGCAGGTAATCAAAATTAAAAGAACGGTTCCATTTAAAACGTTATCATTTAAAAGTCTTTCCGGTTCAATTGTCTGACCTAATTTTTTAGCTGCATCGATTGCCGGTTGATTCAAAATAATTTTATATCCAACCATTATAATTGCCAATGTCGCAGCAGCATGAGAAGCCGATAGTCCAAATATAACTTGTCGCTCTGTACCTGTCATTCTGAAAACCAACTGCGTAAAAAACGCTGCCAGCCATTTACTGAACAATGCGAATGTTGTTAAAACACCCGCAATTATGAGGGGCCAAGAACCTTGAAAAAATGCTCGGTAATCTACTACCATTCCAACGAATATCAAAAAGAAAGGGATGAAAAGCGCATTTCCAATAAATTCAACCCGATTCATCAAGATAGAATTGTGCGGAATGAGTCTATTGAGCACTAGTCCAGCCACGAAAGCTCCGATTATGCCCTCAACTCCAGCAACTTCTGCAAGAAAAGCTGCGAAAAAAACAACCGATAACACAAAAATGTATTGAGACGCCTTTTCACTATCCAGTTTACTAAAAAACCACCTCGCAAGTCTTGGAATAACCAGGAACATAATAAGTGAAAATATTGTCAATGAAGTAATAAGTCTAAACCAAAATGCAGAATCCAATTGGCCTTTGGTTGAACTCGATATAACGGCTAAGATGATAAGTACGGCAGTGTCTGTTAAAATCGTTCCTCCAACAGCAATTGCCACAGCCGTATGCTTTGTTAGGCCGTATTTACTAATTATGGGATAAGCTACAAGGGTATGTGTAGCGAACATGCTTGCGGTTAGCCAACTCGCCGTTTCGGATAACTCCAAAACATAATAACACAATGGAAACCCGAGTAAAATAGGAACAAAGAATGTGAAGGCTCCAAATGCCAAACTTTTTTTCAAATACCTCTTGAATTCATTCATATCCAATTCAAGCCCTGCCATGAACATAATATACAGCAAGCCTATCGTCGAAAATAACTTTATGGATCCTTCCTTATCCAAAGCACCTTCTCCAATTAATCCTAATCCTTTAGGACCGATGATAACTCCCGAAATAATGAGGCCAATTATAGAAGGAATTCGAATTTTTCTCAGTAAAATCGGAGATAGAAGAATAATAAACAAGAGCAATGAAAATACAAGAACTGGGTTCTTGAGTGGCAATTGAAACTCCTGAAAAAGATGTTCGAAAAAGTAGTTCACCGATTGGGTTGAATTTATTGCTTTCAAAGATACTTTTTTAATAGATTCATAACGTAACTTTATAATAAATTCTAGGTATAAGAAGCTATTTTTAAAGCAAAATTATTTATTGAACATGCGGTTTGAATTGTCCAAAGATTTTCTTGAGGAACTTCGATTAAAAATCGAATCACAGGATTTGCCTTGGATAAAAGACCAAGTTCTCGAGTTGCACTACGCTGATATTGCAGAAGTTCTCGATAAACTATCAAGTGAAGAAGCAAAATTCATCTATTTCTTAATGGATGAGGAGGTTCAAGCGGATGTATTAATGGAGCTTGAAGAAGAGGTCAGGGATAAATTCTTGGCATCATTGTCCTCTAAAGAAATTGCGGATCAGTTAGAAAATCTTGACTCTGATGATGCCGCGGACATTCTCGGCGAACTCAGTGATGAGCAAATTCAAGAAGTCATCTCTCAAATGGAGGATGACGAAGCCGCTGAAGATATCGTTGACTTATTAAATTACGACGAGGACACTGCCGGGGGGCTCATGCAGAAAGAGTTTATTCAGGCAAAATTGGATTGGCCCGTTGACCGTTGTTTGGTTGAATTGAGAAGACAAGCAGAGGATGTAGAGAAGGTATATACCATTTATGTGGTTGATGATATTAATAAACTGGTAGGCGTTCTATCGCTTAAAAGATTGCTGTTTGCAAGTCCGAAAACGAAAATTATTGACTTATATCAAGGAAAGAATATTATATCGGTAAAAACGAGTGATGATAGTGAGCAAGTAGCAAAGGTGATGGAGAAATATGGCTTGGTCTCCGTACCTGTGGTAGATTTACAAAATAAATTAGTTGGAAGAATTACCTTAGATGATGTCGTTGACATTATCAAAGAGGAAGCGGATAAAGACTTTCAGTTGGCATCGGGTATTTCTGAAAAAGTAGAGTCCAATGCAAGTGTATGGAGAATGTCTAGAGCACGCTTGCCTTGGCTTCTGATCGGTTTGTTGGGTGGAATTCTTGGCGCTCAGGTAATATCTGGTTTTGAAGGAAGTATCGCTAAAATTCCTGCTCTAGCATTTTTTATTCCCCTTATAACGGCAATGGGAGGAAATGTCGGGGTTCAATCATCAGCTATAGTCGTGCAATCGCTTGCTAAAGGAAACAATCAATTCGGAAGTATTTTATCCAAATTATCCAAAGAGGCTAGGGTCGCTCTGCTTAATGGACTTCTTTTGGCATCACTCATTTACGGCATTGCTAGCGTTTTTGAAAATGCTACTTTGGGATTCATTGTATGCATCTCTCTATTTATAGTGATGTTCTTTGCTGCGATTTTTGGCACTTTAATCCCGCTGATTTTAGACCGATATAAAATCGATCCAGCATTAGCAACAGGACCGTTCGTTACAACGTTGAATGATGTAATAGGATTGTTTATCTACTTTACTGTTGGGATGTTCTTATATGACGTTTAAAGATATTATCGGCTATAAATCGTCGAAAAAATCATTTCCTTTATCATCTGTTATAATAAACGCAGGAAAATTCTTTACAACAATTTTTCGAACAGCCTCCATACCCAATTCTTCAAAATCAACTACCTCAACGGATAATATGTTCTCTTTTGCAAGAATTGCAGCCGGACCACCGATAGAACCTAAATAAAACCCACCGTATTTCTGGCAAGCATCTTTAACCTCTTTCGACCGGTTTCCTTTCGCCAACATGATCATACTGCCACCATGGTTTTGGAATAAATCTACATAGGAATCCATTCTTCCTGCCGTTGTTGGGCCAAAACTTCCTGACGGCATGCCTTCAGGTGTTTTTGCTGGACCAGCATAATATACAGGATGATTTTTAAAGTAATCTGGCATCGGCTGACCTGAATCCAAAAGTTCTTTGATTTTGGCATGAGCTATATCTCTGGCCACTATTAAAGTCCCATTCAATTTAAGTCTTGTCTTAATTGGATACTTTGATAAATCAGAAAGAACTTCATGCATTGGTCTATCAAGATTAATTTCAACGGGAGGATCCAAATGTGGTGGTGTATCAGGAAGAAAACGTCTTGGATTTTTTTCTAGGTCTTCAAGAAATAGGCCTTCTGGGGTTATTTTTGCTTTGATATTGCGATCTGCAGAGCAAGAAACACCTAGGCCAACAGGACAAGATGCAGCATGACGAGGTAAACGAATTACACGAACATCATGTGTAAAATATTTTCCTCCGAATTGCGCTCCAATATGGCTTTCCTGACAGATGCGATGTACTCTTTTCTCCCACTCCAAGTCTCTAAAGGCTTGACCTTGCATGTTTCCTTCGGTTGGTAATTCATCAAAATAACCGGCAGAAGCTTTTTTTACTGCTGCAAGATTGGCTTCGGCAGAAGTTCCTCCAATAACCAAAGCAAGATGGTAAGGAGGGCATGCAGAGGTTCCTAGGTCTTTTATTTTTTCGCGTATGAAGGCATCCAAAGATGCACCATTGAGTAATGACTTTGTTTTTTGATACAAAAAGGTTTTATTTGCTGAGCCACCGCCTTTTGCAAGAAATAAAAACTCGTAAATCATTCCTTTTTTTGCGTAAATATCAATTTGAGCTGGAAGATTAGAACCTGAGTTCTTTTCTTCAAACATGGTAATCGGAACAATTTGAGAATACCTCAAGTTGCGCTCTTGATAAGTATTGTAAATGCCTTTCGAGAGGTATTCAGCATCCTCGGCACCAGTGTAAACATCTTCACCCTTTTTGGCAAAAACGATGGCAGTTCCTGTGTCTTGACAAGAAGGCAATTGTCCTTCGGCAGCTACAACGGCATTCTGTAATAGATTATAGGCCACAAAGCGGTCGTTATCCGTAGCCTCAGGATCTTGAAGAATATTGTTCAACATTTGTAGGTGTGTTGCCCTTAGATAAAATGAAACATCTGACATGGCTTCCTGAGATAAAATCTCAAGTGCTTTGGGATCAACATGTAAAACTTTACGATTTCCATAATCTTCAACCTTAACGAAATCAGTGCTTATTTTACGATAGCTCGTTTTATCTTGTTTGATTGGATAGGGTTCTTGGTAAAAAAATGTCGACATTGCTTCTATTTTTGATGGCGTAAAAATAGAAAAATGGCAACGTTTTGTGCCATTTTTTCTATAATTAATAGGAATTCTTGTATGTTTCTGATTGTTTTACCAGGTAACTTTGAATCCTAGATTTCCTGAAAAACGCATTGTTGTTTGTGTACCCACTTCTGGAACGGATTGGAAATTTATAGATGGTCTAGATTCCAAGAATAGATTGACATGTTTCCAAAACTCACGGTTCTTACCCAATCTGAAATCAATTCCTAACGGTACGTATGCAGAAAAGAAAAAACCGTTCTTATTCGTGATGCTTTCTCTCTGGTAATCACCATATCCACTGTAATAACTGCTGTAATAACTTGACACGGAATTACTTCCATAACTGATCGTAGAAGCACTGTTGCTTTGATTAATCTCCGTGCGATTGTTATAAGTTAGGCCGGCATTGAAACCAATTCCTGAATGGAAAGCGAAGCGGTATGTATCAGTTGTTTGGAATATGATTGCAGCATCAAATGCCAATTTATTTGAATAATAATCCATGCCAATTGATGTTGAAGTTACTGAATCAACATA
>CANJNE010000047.1 GCA_947475275.1 Flavobacteriales bacterium
GATTGGAAAAAAAGGTAAGTCACAAGGGAATATGGGCGATTTGGCTCCTGAAGAAATTGTGGACTATGCCTGCGAAGATGCTGATATTACTCTGCAACTCAAGCATATTTTTGAACCTGAAATTCAGAAAGAGCATTTGAAAAAATTGTTTTACGAGGTTGAAATGCCTTTGATGGTGGTACTCAAAGATATTGAACGCGAAGGAATTGCAATAGATGCCGTGGCCTTGAATAAATACTCTCTTGAACTTGAGGAACATCTAGCTGAGCTTGAAAAAGGAATAGAAGCGGATGCAGGAATGAAATTCAATATCGATTCTCCAAAACAATTGGGAGATATTCTTTTTGAGATTCTAAAACTTGATCCAAAAGCAAAAAAGACGAAAACAGGACAATATGCGACATCAGAAGATATTTTGGTGAAGCTCAAACATACGCACTCAATTATTCCAAAAATTCTGGATTACCGTCAGCTTCGTAAATTGAAAAACACTTATGTTGATCCACTTCCAACATTGAAGGATCCAATTGATGGGAGAATTCATACCAATTTCATGCAAACAGTTACTGCAACAGGGCGTTTGAGTTCAAACAATCCAAATTTGCAAAATATCCCAATCAAGACAGAAAAAGGACGAGAAATAAGAAAAGCATTTATCGCCAAAGATGCCCAACACGTTATCATGGCAGCTGATTACTCTCAAATTGAATTGCGAATCATCGCAGCTTTGAGTCAAGACACGCACATGTTAGAGGCATTTAAAAACCATCATGATATACATACTGCAACTGCAGCTCGTATTTTCAATGTGCCGATGGACGAAGTAACCCGGGAACAACGCGGTGCGGCAAAAGCCGTAAACTTTGGAATTCTTTATGGCCAATCAGCATTCGGATTGGCGCAGAGTTTGAGCATTACAAGAACTGAAGCCAAAGGAATTATTGATAGTTATTATGCACAATTTTCTGGGTTGAGAGGCTATATGGATAAATTAGTTCGTGATGCACGTGAAATGGGATTTGTCGAAACCGTAATGAAGAGAAGGCGTTACCTTCCAGATATCAATTCGGCCAATGCAGTTGTAAGAGGTTATGCAGAAAGAAATGCCGTAAACGCCCCGATTCAAGGTTCAGCTGCAGATATTATTAAAATGGCAATGATTCGTATTCATGATGAAATTGAAAAACAAAAACTGGAATCGAGAATGATTCTTCAGGTACATGACGAATTGGTTTTTGACGTTCCTATGCAAGAAATAGATGCAATGGGTGATTTGGTTAAATCTTGCATGGAAAGTGCAATTGAAATAGATGTGCCTTTAGAGGTTCAGGTGGAGGTTGGAAAAAATTGGTTGGATGCACATTAATTGATATTGAAATCGAGATGCCATCCGCGGTTTTTTAGCACGTCCACAACTGTCACCAATTCCCGAGCATCCCTTAGGTTTTCGTAAACATGGGGCATTTTTAATCTGTTTTGGTTTACTTCTACATCCAAACCTAGTGGGAAAAGTGAGGCTTCTTCTATGCCTTCATCATGCTCCAATTGCATAAAGAATTTACGAAGCAATTCAACCGATTCGTTGCTGCTCATTTTAAAATCTGAACAACATACAGAAGCAAAAAAATCAATACGTTTTCTTGCTCTAGTAAGTAATACATTTAAACGTTTATGACCATTTTTAGCATTCAATGGACCGAAGCGCAGATTAAACACCCCATCGGATGTTTTTCCATAACCAAAACTGATGATTAACCTATCGCATTCATCTCCCTGCACATTTTCTAATGATTTGAAAAAGACGCTACCTTCTTCAATGCGGCGCTCCAATAACTGTCGGTTTTCTTTTGGAATTAGCTTATAGATCTCCATCAGTTGAGTTTCCGAAAAGGCAACGATCCCAACACTATCATTGGTACTTAAATTTTGAGCAATAAATTTTGCGACTTCTTTGGCTTCATGAATATTTGACCTTTCATCAAAAACTCCTTGTTCAAAATAGTGAAAGTTGATTGGTTTTTTTTCTTGGCTAAACGAAGGAAAGGCATGCAATTCATTGCCATAAAAATACCGATTCGAAAAACGAATTAATTGTGGGTGTTCGCTACGGTAATGATGTTTCAAAGCAACAGTTTTCCAATAATATTGAGCCTGGTGTAACAAATCAACTGGTTCCGAACTTCCTGATTTAAAGTAGCTACTTGGACCCATTTGTTGAGCGTCTCCAGCAACCAAAACCTTTTCAGCCCTATATACAGTGCCTAGTGCATTTGCTAAAGGGATTTGACTTGCTTCATCGAAAATGGCGAAATCGAACAAATTACTTTCCAATGGAAAACATTGTGCAACTTGAGCAGGATTACTCAACCAAATTGGTTTTAACAATTTGATCCAATCTTGCGCTTCTGAATGATAAAGCGTTCTCAAACTCGAAAAACTTTTGGTTTTTGAAAATTCCTTTACCAATAATGCCTTACCTTTTTTAAGGCGTTGTTTCATAATCTTTTCGTCCGCGCTTAACTTGTTTGAACTTGTTTGAAGCAATTGATGAAATGTCGAGAATTGCTTATGTTGTTTTTTCAAAATCTCTTTAGCGAAAAATTGAGCTTCTTTATTTTGTTCGGTGATAATACGGTCACATTTATGAACCATATCCTGCAAATCAAAATGGCTAAACTGCGGATATAAACTAACAAACTGAACGTAATTTGATTTGAAAACTGCGTTTTCAAAATCTGCAAAATGATCGTAATGGGAGAGGTTTCTGAGCGTTTGTTCATCTAATCCTTCAAGTTCAGCCAAATGTTTGAGTATTACTGAAAATTGCTCAAGAATAAGTCCAAGGTAAATTTCAATTTTGCTGCTGTCCTTAAATCGGAACATGCTTTTCAATTGTTGATGCAGTCTTTGAAGATTTTGGTTTTGACTTGAAAAAACATTTCTTTCGAGTTCAGATAGTTGCATCCAAAGCTTCCAATCTGAGGCTTCTAGTTGATGAATTTGCTGATAAATCCATGCCAAATCAGATTCAATGTCATCAAGACCCAGTTCGATTAATTCAGCCTCAAGATGCGCTATTACTTCTTGATGCACCAAATATTTTTTCCATTGCTTCAATAATTCTTCTGCATGTGAAACAGGAAAATTGCTGTAGGTTTGCCATCTCTTTTTAAAGCGCCATTTTTTGATATATGTCTTTTCAGCGAACTCCTCCAAAAGAATTTGTGTAACCAATGCTGACGGCGGTATCAACCAGTTGTTTAATTCTTGATTGTAAATAGATTTTAATGCGCATTCTTTTAAGTATTTGGTCCGCAGTTTTAAAAAACGTTTTTGACCTTTGGTATCTGGGATCAATAGGTTTTCAAACTTTCTGAATACTTCAGCATTAAACATTTGACAAACAGCGGCTTTTTTCATCGCTGAATGTAAATCTGACCATGTTTCAATATGAAATATTCTATTAAGTGCTTGAAGTTCTTCAAGAACTGCCCTGATCGTTTTATCCGCTGTTTTGAATGGTGAGTTTTGTATAAAACTCGGAGCAAAACAACCTATTTCTAGCGCAATACCCAAATTATAAATCAATTGCACTTTTTCACGAACGCTCAACCAATGTGACATTGAAGGAAGGTCACTATTGTAACTTGAGTCTGACCATTTTTTGTTAGCGGTCAATTCAATAAACGCTTTGTAACTTATGCCACCTATCAGATGAGGTTGATTGAGCACATCCAATAAATATTGTAATTGAGAAAGATAATTGTTAGATAAAGGCAAGAAATGCTCCCTTGTAGGAATAAATTGCTCCAATCGGTTCCATGATTTTTTTAATTCGTTTATAAAATCCTTTGCTACTGTTTCTGAGGAAACTATAAACGATAAATCCTGAAGGCTATACTGCTCAAGTTTCTTTTGAAGAATTTCTAAAGCTGCTCGTTTCTCTGAAACCGCAATTGCTGAGGCATTGGATTTTAATATATTGGCAATTACATTGGTTAGTACTTGTGACTTACCTGTTCCAGGTGGACCTTGAACAACTGTGTTGGAATCCTTGAAAGTTTTATAAACGAGCATCTGATCAGGATCTGCAGCAAAGAGCAATTCACTACTTAAATCCAATGGTTTTGAAAAAGTTTGCTCTTCTTCACCCAAAAGCTGTCCAAGTGCAGGATTTATTGTTTTGTTCAGTAATTCTTCAAGTTCTCTAATAACCTCAAAACGGTGATGATGAACATTGCCTATAGCTTTAAATGCTGTATTTATATCTTCAAAACCTTTTTCGTTTAAAAAAGAAAGTAACTCATCAAAGGACAGGTCTTCAGGTAACGAAATATCAAATTGACCTTTGAAACTATGGATGAGATAGGGGTTAATGAATGCGGCATCATATTGATAGTTCAATTCGAAACAAGCATTCAATTTATTAACACTAACAACTAATGGTACCAAATGGATAGGTGTTTGAATTGATTTTGATTTTAATTCCCACTCCAAATATCCTTGAATTGCACAAAGGGAAAAAACACCTCTTTCTTTAAATTCCTTGTCTGCTTTTTTATATAATCTTGAAAAATCGGAACCAAATGGAAAACTCAACTGACCCTTTTCATTCAATACCAGCTGCGAAGTATCCAGATTTACCAAAGGGTCATTTGCGTTGAGCTGACTCACTTCTTCTAGTAAACTTTGAATCCTATTTCGAACTGCTTGTTCCATGGGATAAATTTAGTAAACTTTTGGCGCTTGCCTTTAACGAATTCATTGACTGATTCCTTAATACAAATGAATTGTAGGATTTCTGAAAAAAACTACTTTTGTTGAAATTTATCAGTTATGAAATTTGCCACAAAAGCCATACACGCAGGTGTACATCCGGATGAAGCTACCGGAGCGATTATGACACCCATTTATCAAACTTCAACTTACGTCCAAGCGGGTGTTGGGAACCATAAAGGTTACGAATATTCAAGAACTTTAAATCCAACACGTCATGCGCTGGAAAAAAACATTGCAGCTATTGAAAATGGAAAATACGGTGCTTGCTTTGGTTCAGGACTTGCCGCGATCGATTGCGTCATTAAAATGTTGAACCCTGGTGATGAGGTGATTTCGACCAATGACTTGTATGGAGGGACTTACCGTTTATTCCGTACCATTTTCGAAAAATATGGAATCAAATTTCATTTCGTTAACATGCAAAATTCTTCTGATGTTGCTGCCCTTGTCAATGCAAACACTAAACTAATTTGGGTAGAAACACCAACGAATCCCATGATGAATATCGTAGACATTCGAAAAATGGCAGAAATTTCAAAAAGTTGTGGTGCAATGCTATGTGTTGACAATACATTCGCGACACCCTATTTACAGAACCCATTGGATTTAGGTGCCGATATTGTTATGCATTCTGTTACCAAATATTTGGGTGGCCACTCTGATGTTGTCATGGGCGCATTGGTGTGCAACGATGAAGCCATTTCAAAAGAAATGTACCGCATTCAAAATTCTAGTGGTGCGGTAACTGCTCCAATGGATTCATTTTTGGTCTTGAGAGGAATTAAAACCCTGCACCTTAGAATGCAAAGACATTGTGAGAACGGTGAAAAAGTCGCAAACTTCTTGATTGCTCATCCTAAAATTGATAAGGTTTACTGGCCTGGTTTTACGAATCATCCGAACCACGATGTTGCCAAAGAACAAATGCGCGGTTTTGGTGGAATGATTTCCTTTACTATGAAGGGCAACAGTCTAGAAGATGCATTAGCAGTAGTTAAGAAAGTTGAAATTTTTGCACTTGCAGAATCACTTGGTGGAGTTGAATCACTAATAGGCCACCCAGCAACTATGACTCATGCTTCCATTCCAAAAGAAGAACGCGAAAAAACTGGAGTTGTAGATTCTTTGATTCGACTCTCTGTAGGCATTGAAGATGCTGATGACTTAATCGCTGATCTTCAGCATGCGCTCGGATAGGCTTTAAAGATGAACGTATACATTACTGGTGTTTCCAAAGGTCTTGGAAAAGCTCTTGTGGAATTATATCTGAACGAAGGACATCGTGTTTTTGGAATAGGAAGATCGCATTCTTTTTCGCATCCCTATTTTCAATTTATTGAAATGGATTTAAATAATGTTGATGCATTGGATTTTCCATTTCAAGTTGATGATGACATTCTCCTCATTAATAATGCTGGCGTTATAGGAAACATCAAGCGCATAAGTGACCAAGAACATTTGGATTGTCAAGAAGTAATGACTGTAAATACTATTGCGCCAATGATTTTGACCGCCAATCTTTTGAAACAGCTTCCCTTAAATCAAAAAATCACCATTTTGAATATTAGCTCTGGGGCAGCAACACGCTCTATCCCAGGATGGGCGTCCTATTGTGCATCGAAAGCTGCATTGGATAGATTTAGTGAAACCATCCATTTGGATGAAAAGGAAAAAGGTAGAAATATTCGCGTTTTTTCTCTTGCTCCAGGGGTTATTGATACCGATATGCAATCAGCCATTCGCTCTTCAGACGCTCAAGATTTTTCATCATTGGAAACTTTTCGAAACCTAAAGTTGAACAATGAATTAATTAGACCTGAAGAAACTGCCAAAAATATGGCCGATTTTATCAAGAGATACCCTGGTGATTTTGCAGTAGGAAGCTTGAAATTACTGAGCCAAGAACTTTGATTTAATTTTCTGTTCGCAACCATAGGTATAATAAAAAACGAATTGAATAAGAAAGCAGGTATAATCTTAATTAATTTGATGGTTTCATTTTAAAATTGAAATTAACTTAGTAAACCTAAATTTATAAAATGAAATCAATTACTATCTTTTCCATTTTGATTTTTTCCGTAAATGCGCTGCAAGCACAATTGTTATGGAAGATAAGCGGAAACAACCTTAGCGAAGAATCTTATTTGTATGGAACAATACACGCTGTTCCTGAAGATAAATTTGTTGTCTCAGATGATATTTCAAATGCTTTTCAGTCAAGTAGTGCTTTAGCCCTTGAAATTGACCTCAATATGACAATTGATCAACAAATCGCCATGGCTAAAGAAATTATTATTCCTGGTGGAAAAACATTGAAAAATTATCTAAATCAAGAGGAACTGCAAAAGTTTGAAAACTATTGTTTGGATACTTTAGCAATGAAAAAATCGAAATATAAAAAGTACTTGATGGTCAAGCCATTTTTCGTTAGCTCAATCATTTTGCAAGAACAACTGGGAAAGACAAAGGGATATGATCAATATTTCAATGATGAGGCAAAAAAACGCGGTATTCCTTCTTCAGGATTGGAAACAATTCAATACCAGCTTTCTACCGTAAATACAATTTCTCTTGAAGAACAAGCAGAAATGTTGGTTTCCTCATTGGGAAGTGAAATGACAGAATACAACAAAATGCTTGATTTGTATCTTGCAAATGATTTGGAAGGGCTTAATGCCATTATGGAAACATCTGAAATGTCAAGTGAGACATTTACCAATAATTTTTTAATCCAACGCAATAAAAACTGGATTCCTGAGATTGAAAAATTGGTGCAAAAACAAAAAACGTTTATTGCTGTCGGTGCCGCCCATTTGACGGGTGAAAACGGGGTTGTTAAATTATTGCAAAATGCTGGATACACCGTTGAGGCTTTAAATTAACAAACTATTGAATAGCTATAGCGGAGTTCGTCCCAACAAAAAAGGGCAGTATGTACTGCCCTTGAATATTTATTTTGGGTGTTTTCTTAAAAATTACAGGTAACACCAAAAGTCATCGGGTAAATCTCCATCGTTTGATCTTTTTGAAATAAAGGAATCAAACTGTAATTAGCGAAAACACCCCAAGTTCCATAACCCATTCTTAAAGCCGCATCCAATTTAAAAGGGTTGATGCCAAAATCATCTTTTGTAATGATTCGCTCTTTTTTACCTTCAATGTCCGTTACCATAACCGTTTTAGAAGATAATCTCACACCGCCAACTACTCCAGCGGCAAGATAGAATGCGCTTTCATCGTCATTACTTGTACAAAATTCCAACAAAAGCGGAATGGTAAAATAGTTGGCTTGTAAACGGTTTTTAGAATAGTCGTTAAGTGTGTCCATTACAGCGAAAGTGGTGTCGTTATTGCTGCTTATAATGTAGTTGTCTGTAAAATGAAAGGCGTTCAAATTAAACCCAAATCCGGTAGTGATGCCAATATAGTTTTGATAGATTTTGAATTTATGCTCCAAAAGATTAATGTTCCAAATAGATGATTTAGCAATATCATTTTCCCAATATGGATAATTATCGAAATTTCTTTCAAACGGTTCGCTCATCAGCGTATTAAAACCAACATCTATACCTGACCAGTGGCCTTTGAAAATTTTCTTTTCTTCTTCAGTTGGCGCTGCATCAATGGTGTCGTATTCCCATTCTTTATCATCAGTATGATCTATTAAAATCATTTCGATTTTACCCATGTTAATTTTCGTAGTATCAGATTTTGGGGCTTCTTGTGCGTTGGAAAAAAAAGAACCCATAACAATGCAAGTGTAAATTATCCGTTTCATAAGGCTAATATTTATTGATTTTACGCTTTTAAGACTTTTTAACGAAGAAAAAGTTACAGCAACAATACTTTTTACCAATCACTCAAAAAACCATCTAAATCGCGACGGTCCTTTTTAGTTGGCTTACCGCTTCCATTTTCACGATAAGATTGCTGAGCTATTTGGTATGTGCGAAATTTTTCAATTTCCTCTGCAGGCGTGCAGTCAATTATATATTCGGAAACCAATTTTGCGCCAATTCTTTTGTCGAGTATTTGAATGACTTTATAAGAAAAAACAGCTGCGTTTTTTGAAATAGAAATCACATCACCCACCTTAATTTCCTTTGAGGGTTTTGTTGAAAGTCCATTGATTTTAATTTTTCCTTTGGAAATGAGTTCAGTCGAAATGCTCCGTGTTTTAGCAAGTCTAACGGCCCAAATATATTTATCACAACGCAAGCTCATTTTTTATTTTTTTTGGAAGTCCATTAAAAACGAGTTGATGTGATTTTCGGGTTAATTCTAGCAGTAATTTATCATCTACATCAGAATTAATAGTAACAGTATTCCAGTGTTTTTTGTTCATGTGGTATCCACCATTTATAGCTGAATATGATTCTCTAAGCTCAACAGCTTCTTCAGGGTCACATTTCAAGTTTATTGAATCAAAATTATCTACATCTAATAATGCAAAAATCTTTCCGCCAACCTTGAAAACTAAGGTGTTTTGATCAAAAGGGAAGGCCTCTGTTACATGAGGAAGAGACAGACAAAACGTGCATAATGTTTCGAGTGTCATACTATTGGGTTTTTGTTTTTAATGCAATGCTGGAGCCCAATCATTTTGGCCGAGCGCTTTGAGCATTTTTGTGTGTTCAGCTAAGGCTTTATAAAATGTTTTATAAGAGTTGTACGGAAGTTCAAATTCTTCAGCTGTTTTTTTAACAATCTCAGATATTTTCTTGTAGTGAACGTGACAAATATTGGGAAATAAGTGATGTTCCACCTGAAAATTTAAACCACCTACATACCACGAAAACAATCTGGATTTTGGTGCATAGTTGGCCGTGTTGTACAATTGGTTTACGGCCCAATCTGCTTCTATGTTTCCTGAATCATTTGGCATAGGGTAATCTGAAGTAGGAACAACATGAGCTGGTTGGAAGATGCACCCTAATATTAAACCAGCGATATACTGCATTATTATAAAGCCTAAGATACTGAACCACCAAGCCACAGGACTTAAAATGATAGGAAGACCAATGAATAAAAATCCGAATATGATTTTAGCAATGATTATTGTCGTAAGATGTCTTTTGAAAGAAATTTTTTGTGTTGTAAACAACCCCATTTTTTCATATCGAACGGCTTGCTTATAATCTTTAGAAATAAACCATACCAATGTCATTAATCCGTAAAAGAACCACGCATAAATATGCTGAAAACGGTGTAAATAACGTCTTTTTTCATGAGGAGAAAATCGCATTACAGGACCAGGATTAATGTCCTCGTCATATCCATTGACATTGGTGTAGGTATGATGTAAAATGTTGTGTTGAATTCGCCAGTTTACATCGCTTCCACCCAGGAAAAATAATATTCTTCCTACAAGTTTGTTGACACGGTCATTTTTTGAATAGGCACCATGGTTGGCATCGTGCATCACGGACAAACCAATTCCAGCCATTCCAAAGCCCATAATTACCCACAACAATGTAACAAAAAGATAACTTTCTGCAACAGTTAACATTAAGACTAAAGGCACAAAATACATTAGACACATAACAATGGTTTTTATAACCATATTAGCATTAGCGTGCCTTGATATTGCATTCGATTTGAAATATTGATTTACTCTAGATTTCAGAACTTTATAAAATTCTTCGTTATGATCTTTAGCGAACTGAATGGACTTAAAACGCATTGAGTTTATTTAATGGTAATTGGTAAATGTACATATTCAATTCGGTTAATCATTTAAAATTGGGTAAGTTTAACAGGTTTAAATATGAATTATTTCAAATAAACAAGTCTTGGTATTAATTTGTTTTAACTAACAAATCAAAACTTTAGACAGAATTTGTATTTTGGAATCGAATAAACGAGATAGTTATGATATCACCTTTCAATGATGAGTATTTTATGAAGCAAGCGCTTCATGAAGCTGATAAAGCGAGAGACAAGGGTGAGGTGCCTGTGGGCGCTGTAGTAGTAGCAAATAATCAAATTATAGCAAGGGCTCATAATTTAACCGAGCAATTAAATGACGTAACTGCCCACGCTGAAATTCAGGCCGTAACTGCAGCTGCAGATTTTTTAGGCGCGAAATACCTCACAGGTTGCACCATGTATGTGACAGTTGAGCCCTGTGTAATGTGTGCCGGTGCATTGTATTGGTCGCAAATTGATAAAATTGTATTCGGCACAAGGGATGAAAAACGTGGCGCAGGTCGCTTTCAAAATGAACTTTATCATCCTAAAACGCTTGTAACAAATGGTATATTAGCGCACGATTGCGCTCAAATAATGAAAGCGTTTTTTATCAATAAGCGTTGAGAAGAACTTATTATTAGCTTTTCATTACCCCTAATTCTTTTTCGATAATTTCGACGATCGCACTTTTGGGTAAAGCTCCGGCTTGTGCCATTGGCGGCTTATTTATAGGCAAAAAGAACATTGTTGGAATGCTTCGAATTTGAAAGATTTGAGAAAGTTCTTGTTCGATTTCTGTGTTTACTTTATAGATGGTAACACCAGGATATTCGCTGCTCAATTCTTCAAGAATGGGTGCAATCATTTTACAAGGCCCACACCAATCGGCATAAAAGTCAATAATTGCTGGCTGCTTTCCTTTAAAATGAAACTCTTTTTCAGTTGTGTAATCGAAAACCTCGTCGATGAATTGTTGTTTGTTTAATTGAATTGTTGGCATAATTTCTAAATCATTTGCACAAAACTAGTTTATACCTTTGGTTCTCTGTGTAACAGATGTTGCATGTGGTTTTGAATGTCGTATATTAAAAACATCAAACACCTCACTCCCCATGTTCCCGATAAGACTTAACTTCTGCTATCATGCTGTGGTAGTAGCGGTACCATTTTGATGTTCCCAGTTTTTTGGCTTCCTTATGAATGGGGTGCTCAGCCCAGGATTTAACCGATTCCATATCTTTCCAGTAACTGATGAAGGTTCCTCGACCGTCGTGCTTCATGCTTTCATAACCCAAAAATCCAGGCATTTCTTTTACCAAATTCAGCGTTAGCTCATCGTATACTGCATAACCTTCGAGGTTTTCAGATAAGTAATAATTGAATATAGAGGCAATAAATGGTGCCTTAGGAGGAGTATTATGTTGCCATTGAATCATCTGCAAAGATGTGAAAAAGGATTATGCTTTTCTTAATTATTGTAAATAAAAAAGGAACGCCTAGCGTTCCTTTTAATGCGGAGTTTCTTTGTTTATCTCAAACTATGTTTTACTATTCTGGTGGAAGTATTGCCATTGGTAACTTGTATATAGTACATTCCTGGTGCAAGATTCAAATTATCCATGTGGAAAATCGTATTACCTTTTTGGATGCTAACATCCTGAGTGTGCACTGCAGTGCCTTTGGCATCTGTTAAGGTAATCATTCCTGCACCTTCCATTTCCTGGGTGAACAAGCTGATGTAGAAGCTGCCTTCACTTGGATTTGGATAAGTGCTCAATGTTGTTGTTGTGTTCATGTTGTCACAATCTATTGCTACAGTATTATATTGTTCAAACATACCGTCGTTATCGAATTGTGTCAAGCGGTAATAGCTTGTGCTTTCTATTTTGTTGTTATCTGTATATTCATAATTAATGATTTCTGTAGAATATCCAGAAGCAGCAATATTTCCAATGGTATTCCATGTTGCACCGTCAATTGATTTTTCTATATTAAAGTGGCTGGAGTTGAATTCAGATGCTGTTGTCCATGTTAAACTGATCTTATCGTCTCCTGCGCAATTTGCTTGGAAGGATACCAATTCGATTGGTAGCGGTGATGCTTGATCTCCAGCGGCGCTAAATTGACTAAATGTTGTTAAGTTCGCCCACATTAAAGTATTTGATCCTAAAACAGAGGCCGTGCCTTGTGCAATACCGCTTGTGAAAGTGGTTGAGTTGGGGATATACCACTCATTATTAGAATATTTCACGGGCACATAGAAACCTGGATCTCCCACAACATCAGCATTATTATACGAAAAAGTAACGTTATAGTCGGGTGCGTTTATTCCGTTTGGCTCCACTTCCCAATATCGGTTTAGATAATTAATGATCGCTGAATTTAATTGAGATATTTTGGCTGGTTTGGTGTGCACTGTAAGGAAAGCACCCGCATTTGCAACACCGTTATTATTAGTATAAGTAATTGGTGTGTAATGTGAATCGTCTCCAATTGGGAAAGTATAAGTTGCATTGGGAGTCGAATTTACGAAGCGCTTTACCTTTCCTAGGTTTCCGCTTCCATTATCGTATGCCACAATATAACTATTGCTTCCGAATGCTCCCGAGATATTACCAATATTGGATGAAGTTCCTATTGTGAGGGTGTTACCCAAAATATCTAACTTCCCATTATTCAAATTGAGGTTGTTGGCGATTGATAAGTTTTGATTGAATGTAAGACCCGCGCCATTGTTAAGCGTTAATTTGTTAATGATTCCTATAAACGTTGATGCAGGTACAGTCTGTGCAGTGGAACCACTAAATACAACCGTTGCTAATGCATTACTTGCATCTATATTGCCGGATGTTCGGGTGAGGGAGCCATTTAAAGTAAGGGTATTTGCTCCCAAATTCAAGGTGCCGTTTAAGAGGGAAAGGGTGCTATTAACAGTAGTGTTTTGAGCCAAACTTATGCCTGCGCTTTCATTAAATATTGCATCATCAAACATGGAATGAGGTAAAGAAATAGCAGTAGTCCCACCAATAGGGTTTACCGTATTTGCAGTTCCTGCCCAATTGGCATCATTATCTGTAACTGCGTATATTAAAGAGTTATCAGAAAGTTTTTTAAATTCGATTCGTTTGATTCCATTAGAATTATTATTCGGAATCACAACTCCAAATGCTCCAGCTACTGAATTTACGTTTGTATTGTAGAAACTTGAATATGAATTTGCTGTTGTATTTGCAGTGCCATCATCTTCGATAAATGATGAGGATAGTGGTCTGCCTGTTCCATTTACATTATCATATAGCACAGCGAAATTTTTAGCCCCAGCATAGGAAGTTCCATACAATCCTGTTCCATTATTCGCACCTGCACTTGCAACTAAATTTATTACTTTCGTTGTATTTGTAGTTGTTCTATAATTCGTTGCTGTAGTCCCATTATTACCATCATTAAGCGTAACTCTTAAAAATAAATTGGTTCCTGGTACAAAACGGGTTGCATTTCCAGTCGGTTCCATAACAAACCATCCCGTATATGAGCCATTTGCGTTGGTTGTCAATGTTCCATAATTACCCGCTGAAGATAAGCTTGGTGAAGTCGATCGTGTAAATGATCCTCCTACATTGTTTACATAGATGTTGTTTCCTGCACCAGAACTGTTTGATAAATCGGATGCAGTAACAAATCCACAGTAGAATCGATATGTAGTATTGGCATTTAAATTATTTAATGTTAAATAATAAGCGCTTGGTATTCTATTTGAATTTGTTCCGTTTAAACCCTGAACGTATTGAGGAAAAATAACTTCTTGAATATCGGGTACCGTTACAGTAAGGTTTTGGGCCACATCAGCAGCAGCATTAAAATTGCCATTGCCATTTTGAGAAGCCGTAATTATTGTTGAACCTGCTCCAACGATGGTTACTGTATTTCCAACAACAGTTGCCACTGAAGGATTCGAGCTCGAATAGCTTACCGTTAATCCCGAACTTGCTGTTCCGTTTAAAGCGAATGGCAAATCTACAGTTGTTTTGTTTGATAGTGGCCCAAAGGATATCGTTTGATTTGCTTTTGTAATTTCCCCCGTTAATCCGGTTGGTTGTGTTAATGAATAATTTCCAGCATCTGCTCCACCCAATATAGAAGTGGAGGTAACACTAATTCCTGTTCCAACATTCGCCGAAGCAAAGGTTCCTGTACCTGTAAGCGTAACCACATCCCCTGATTCAACACCACTTAATGTCCCTGTAATGGTTGCATTGGTATTACCGTCGTATGTTTTTGTAGGTACAGCAGGTGAAGTAACAGCTAGTGCTTTGGCTGTTATATCCGCAGTTAATCCTGTTGGCTGAGTTATGGAATAGTTAACGCTTGGGGCTGTGAATCCGCTAACTGAAATCGGTTTAGCTGTGCCTACATTCTTATTATTGAAGTTTGCACTTGGTGTTCCTATTACAGAAAATGATTCTCCATTGACTAAACCGGAATATGCAGCAGTTCCAGAGATGTTTGCTGTTGTTGTAGCATCGTACGTTTTGTTCGAAATTGAAATGCCAGTTATTGTTAAAGCTTTTTGGGAAACTGTATTACCTGAAGACGAAGTTGTAACATTCACATTCGTTGCGCCAGTGCTGGATAGAACTACTGCTGTTACATTGTTGTAGGATCCTGCTGCTTGTATTGATGAAAATCGCACATAGACAGTTGCCCCGCTTGAAACGGAAACCGATGAACCAAAAGTGATATTATCTTCAGAAACTTGGTATCCACTCTGGGCTGTAGCTGTAATGTTTGAACTTAAGTTAGAACCACTTGCAGTAAAGCTTATTCCAGTTGAAGCAGTTCCGTATGTTGTTGAAATGGAAGAAGAAAGTGATACAGGATTTAAGGTAGGTGTTGCAACAATAGTCCATTGAGCAAACAAGGTAAAGTTTGCCGTTTGCCCATGTGAGTATGGAAAAGAAATAGCTGAACCAACAGTTGAGCTTACGAACCAACCATTAAAAGTATAACCACTTCTCGTTGGATTTCCAGGATTTAAAACTGCTCCACCCGTTGTAGTATTACCATTGGAAATAGAACTTCCGCCTTGGCTATCGAAGGTAACTGTTATATTATTTGCTGACCATTGCGCATAAAGGGTAACATTTGAAGTCCCCATGGTATAACTTACTTGATTGGCATAAGATGTGCCCGTGCCATTTGCGGCAGTATTCCAGCCCACAAAAGTATACCCTGTTCGTGTGAATCCATTGGCGGTTAAATTTGCAGAAGCGTCTGTATTGATATTTTGAGATGCCGTTGAACCACCTGTGGAGCCATTTCCATCAAAAGTTATGGTGTTGCTGTTGGCGGTCCATTTTGCGAAAAGTGTTGTATTGGAGGAAATCGTAAAAGTTGAACCGGCAGTTCTATCTGTTCCTAAACCATTTGCCAATGTGTTCCAACCCGCAAAAGAATAACCAGTGCGCGCCAGGGTTCCTGTATTCCCTAAAACTGTAACAGTTACTCCTGAAACATATGGACTTGTTGCATCCACTGGCGCTGTACCAGAAGTGTTGCCGTTACCATTGTAGGTAAGGGAGTAGGTTGGTGGTGAGTAGGTTGCAGTGCATACTACGTTGTCAATCCCAATTCCTTGTGAATTTCCTCCTGTTGTATTTAATACCCATTTTAAATAAAAAGTAGCGCTTGGTGCTATATTGAGTGATGAAATAGTAATATTTGATTTATTAATTACTCCACAATTGGTTGAACTAGGTGCGCCAGTTGTGGTATAATTATATGCTGACGTACCTGTAGGTAATCCGGCTGTTGCAATGTCACCTGCTGCCACCGTAATCCAAGATGTACCGTTTAAAGAATAATAAAACAACACAGAAGCAGCGGCAGTATTTATACGATATCGTTCTAAATCATACGATATTGTTAAAGAAGTAATCGCTGTTGTTCCATTATTAGAAAAGAATGACATAATTCCTGAAGTACTTGAATAACCCCCTGAAGTCATAACACCTAAACTTCTTTCAGTGGTTGATGTGCCCCAATTATACCTTCCTCCCGTAGTTGGAGTTCCTGTATTTGCGGATTGCGAAACCGCTGTGAAATTTCCTGCATCGCCCCATCCACTTGAGGAGCCCAAACCTGCACCAGACATTTTCCAATTTGTGGGCAGTGGCGCCGTATTAGATATTCCCAAACCATCGAAATCCTGAGTGTAGGAAGGGGATGCGTTGGTCACACTTATCTGACCCCACCCCAGATTCACCCCTAACCCCAAAAAAAGAAAGGATAGTAAAATCAGTTGCCTGATAAACGCTTTAGGAGAAGATAAGAACGTGAAAAACCCAGTTGATTTAGTTACATTGTTTATCGTGGCCATTGAGCTCACTTCTTCAATGAGTTGTAACATTTGATTCATTGTGTTAATTTTTTTGGTCTGAAGTACAAATTAAACACTGCAAAACTACTTAGTTCTTAATTTGATGTGAAGTTTATATGAATCTTTTTACTGACAAGGTCACATAATTTTTAAACAACCCATGAAATCATTTGTTATTTTTGCAACGTCTCTAAGGGGTGCCGCATGTTTGTGGCTGAGATTACACCCATTGAACCTGTCAGGATAATGCCTGCGTAGGGAAGATGACAAGCTAATTTTGTTTAACTGTCAAGAATTAGCCCCTTGTTCTTGTTTAATTTTTTAAAATGAAAACAAGACTTATTATCCTTGCAAGCTTTTTGGGTTTTGGTTTTTTGGCATTTTGTCAAAATCCAGTTATTGGAAAGGTTTACGACCTAAATCAAATTGGAATTCCATCTGTTAAGGTTTCAATATTGTCAACTAATGCAGTGACTTTTACAGATAAATCC
Organism: Flavobacteriales bacterium; assembly: GCA_947475275.1. Lineage (GTDB taxonomy): Bacteria > Bacteroidota > Bacteroidia > Flavobacteriales_D > Crocinitomicaceae > M0103. The sequence continues at coordinate 17,338 of CANJNE010000047.1, forward strand.
GGCGCTTTTATTTTAAAAGATATCCCGAAAGAGCCTTTTACGGTGCAATTTTTCAAAGAGGGCATGTACGCTTCTTATTTTTATTTTCAGCCAAATGAGGACAACACTTTATTTGAAATGGTATTGTACGATAACATCCGGAATCTTGATGAAGTTCCTATTGTTTCTGCAAAATCTCCTTTAGAAAAGCAATCTGAATTGGGAATAAAGATGGACAAACTCACACTTGAAAAGAAAAATTTTGGGCAGGATGTTCCTTTTTTATTGGATGCCATGCCTTCAGTAGTAACAACGTCTGATGCCGGCGCGGGTGTTGGATATTCAGGAATCCGTGTACGTGGAATGGATGCTTCAAGAATCAATGTTACGATTAACGGAATACCTGTAAATGATCCCGAATCACATGATGTTTATTGGGTCAACATGCCTGATTTGGTTTCATCCGTAGAAAGTATTTCTTTGCAAAGAGGTGTGAGCAGTTCATCCAATGGTGCCGCGGCATTTGGCGCCTCATTAAACTTGAAAACAAACGATATTTCAAAAAATGCTTTTGGGGTTTTGGATAATTCATTTGGTTCTTTCAATACTTTTAAGAATAGTATAAAAGCAGGAACAGGTCTTATAAAGGATAAGTTCTTCTTGGAAACAAGACTTTCACGAATTTCTTCTGATGGATACATTGATCGTGCTTCGTCAAATTTACGCTCTTGGTATTTATCCGGTGGTTACGTAGGTAAAAAATCCGTCATCAAGGCTATTGCATTTAGTGGCAAAGAAATTACTTATCAATCTTGGTACGGAACCCCCGAAAGTAGAGTTAATGGGGATATAAATGAAATGAATGCCTATGCAGATCGCAATTA
>CANJNE010000048.1 GCA_947475275.1 Flavobacteriales bacterium
CTATTTATTCACGGTTTTATGGGATTCAAAGATTGGGGTTGTTGGAATTTAATGCAAGATTTGTTTGTTAATCAAGGATTTGGTTTTTGCAAGTTCAATTTAAGTCATAATGGCGGCACAGTTGACAATCCAGTTGACTTCCCGGACGAGAATGCTTTTGCTAAGAACACCTACTCAAAAGAATTGTATGATGTTCATGAAATAATAAACTGGATTTCTTCCCATTTTTTAACACCATATGAACTTATTCTAATTGGTCATTCAAGAGGTGGAGGCATTGCAGCACTTGTTAATCATGAAATGATAATCAAAAAGATTTTTCTTGCACCTATTTCCTCTTTTGATAAAAGATTTCCGATTGACGATGAACTTGATGAATGGAAAATTAAAGGTTATAGAACCATTTTAAATTCAAGGACTAAACAGCAATTGAAACAAAATATAGCATTTTGGGAAGATTTCAATATACATGCTACGGAGCTTTCTATTGAAAATTCATGCGTCAAAAATTTCACTCCTGCCTTGGTAATTCATGGTAACAATGATGAATCGGTTGCTATCGAAGAAGGAAAAAATATAGCAGATTGGCTTGGTTGCAAATTAATAGAAATAGCAGGTGCAAACCATACTTTTGGTGCCACACAACCATGGAAACAGAATGAATTACCGGAAAATCTGAAGGTGGTTTGTGACTATATTCTTGAATTCATCGCCTAACCCAAAAATCTTTTGCGTTGATCAACATCTGGCAAGAAGCAAGATTGAGAAGCCAAATGATGTCTTCGTGAAGCGATTTGATTATATCCCCAATCGCGAAGAAACTTTGGGAAAATCCAAAAAAAACATAATAAATGCCAATACCATTTTAAATAGCTAAGCAATTTCAAAGCCGCTGTTGACTTGGTATACAATACCTTACTGTCAAAAAGATAAAATGTATTTGGATCTATCTTATCTGTTTTTTGGGTTAAAAATTTCTTGGCAAAATCAGAATTGAGTGCAGCAAAAAAGATACGCTGATCTTTTTCATTTTTCAGAATAAATCCTACGACATAATTGCAAAAACCGCAATCACCATCATAAAAAACTATTGTCTTCTCCCCCATTTCCACTATTCTAAAATAGTGAAATTATTTGTTAGAATTATTTATGCAAATAGTATGTCTGTGCTTATCTTTGTCCACATTAAAAATCTAAGTATGAAAAATGTTGCTGTTATCGGTTCTGGAACAATGGGAAATGGAATCGCCCATGTTTTTGCACAATTCGGATATGCTGTCTCTTTAATAGACATTTCACAATCAGCGCTTGATAAAGGAATGGCAACAATTCACAAAAATTTAGATCGTCAAGTTGCTAAAGGTTCTTTAACCGAGGAAGAAAAGTCACAAACCTTGAGCAATATTACCGCCTTCACTAACATGGAAGAAGGTCTAAAGGGAATTGACTTGGTAGTTGAAGCAGCAACAGAAAATATAGATTTAAAGCTGAAAATTTTCACGCAATTGGATGAGCTCACTGAGGATCATGTGATTTTAGCATCCAATACTTCATCTATTTCAATTACTAAAATTGCATCGGTAACAAAACGCCCGGAAAAAGTAATTGGAATGCATTTTATGAATCCTGTTCCGGTGATGAAATTGGTAGAAATCATAAGAGGATATTCCACAACAGATGAGGTGACTAATCAAATTATGGAAATTTCCAGAAGATTGAATAAAGTTCCAGTTGAGGTTAATGATTACCCTGGATTTATTGCGAATAGAATTCTTATGCCTATGATTAATGAAGCTATCTATTCACTTTACGAAGGTGTTGCTGGCGTTGAAGAAATTGATACGGTTATGAAATTGGGTATGGCACATCCGATGGGACCATTGCAACTTGCTGATTTTATAGGTTTGGATGTTTGTTTAGCCATTCTTCATGTTCTCCATGATGGCTTTGGAAATCCAAAATATGCTCCGTGCCCCCTTCTTGTTAATATGGTTACCGCAGGTAAAAAAGGAGTTAAATCAGGAGAAGGATTTTATTCATGGAACCACGGTACCAAGGATTTAATAGTTGCTCCAAATTTTAAGAAATAATAAAAAATTGGTTTTGATTTCTTCTATTTGAACAAATCATACATTATTTCCCCTTCAGAACTAGGAAAATCAAAATGGAGCATGTAAGCAATTGTTTTGCTAATATCTAATTGCTCATATTCATTTTCAATAATAGTATTGGTTTTAAAGTCCGGACCAAGAGCAACAAGATAAATCCTGCGACAACCTTCACAGTTGCATCCATGATTTACAAAACCATTTTTCTTTCCATTTAAATGACGTCCGTGATCATTTGTAATAAACAAAGTTGTTTTGTCTTTATAAATTGAATCACTTTGAATAAAATTCCATAATTCCAAAGCTGTTTGATCCGTATTTCGAATGCCTTGTAGGTAACCGTTCCAATCAGCCTGATGCCCTTTGGAATCTACTTCCAATAAATTTAAAAGTGTCAATTTCGGATGGTATTCTTTCAAAATGACTTGCGCATCTCGCCAAGTATATTTATCTGATGTGTAACCAAATCCTGAACCATTGGTGCCGCAATAGGCGGAAGGTGTATATTTATCTTTCCAATTTTTGTTTTTTGTATTGGCAAGAATATCAAGCTTTCCTTTACTAGCAATCACCCAAGCTTTTGTTGAATCAAAATTATTCGACTTTAAAAAATACTGGAACATGGATGGATTTTTAGGTAATTCAAAACCACCATTATTTATACTTTGATATACACCTGTAGTGATTGCAGTATGTCCAGCATTAGTATAAGTAGGCCCGTTATTTCTAAAATTATTAACCAAAACACCTTGCGGGGCGATAATTCTTGCCAAATTTGGAATATATTGAAATGACGTATCATCAAATGTTTCACTCATTCTTGGTCCATCTATAACCAAAACAAAAACATATTCCGTTTTTAATGAATCTGCATTTATTTCAACATTGGTAACTTGGCCATCATGTCGTTGAGTTTGAAAAAACTCACCTGTCAGCGGTAAAACAAATACAACCGAAAGGAAATAAAATCGTCGCGTAAGAAATTGCTTTAACATCATGGAAATTTGGGGAATTTTTGAAAATCTGGATCTCTTTTTTCAAGAAAAGCATGCTTGCCTTCTTGAGCTTCTTCCGTCAGATAATACATTAATGTTGCGTCTCCTGCTAACTCCATAATTCCGTGTTGACCATCTAATTCCGCATTCAATCCTCTTTTAATCATTCTTACAGCTAAAGGACTTCGCTTCATTATTGTTTTGCACCAGGCTACAGTAGTATCCTCAAGTTCAGATAAGGGAACAACTTTATTAACCATTCCCATGCGCTCCGCCTCTTCTGCGGAATATTGCTCACAAAGGAACCAAATCTCTCTTGCCTTTTTCTGACCGACACATCTCGCCAAATAGGAAGACCCGAATCCAGCGTCAAAACTTCCTACCTTGGGTCCAGTCTGTCCAAATCTAGCATTATCAGAGGCTATTGTAAGATCACAAACAACATGAAGAACATGTCCCCCACCTATTGCATAACCATTAACCATTGCTATTATTGGTTTAGGCATAGAGCGAATTGCTTTATGAAGATCCAAAACATTCAATCTTGGAACACCATTTTCAGAAATATACCCCCCAATACCCTTAACGTTTTGGTCACCCCCAGAACAAAAAGCTTTATCACCTTCTCCTGTTAAAATAATGACACTGATATCATTTCGTTCTCTACAAATTGTCATGGCATCCAACATTTCCATATTGGTTTCCGGTCTAAATGCATTGTATACTCTAGGTCGATTTATAGTTATTTTAGCAATACCTTCAAAAAACTCGAATTTTATGTCCGTATATTGCTTAATGGCTGTCCAAACTCGCATTATGTTTAATTTAGTTTCAAAAATAAGGATTAAATAGCAACCTAACTTCCATTAGGTGTATACATTGTAACACCATTTTCAAAGTAATGTTTTTTCATGCTTTCAAACATACCTTCAGCGTCGACAAGCATACATTTTGCATTTCCAATTGTGCTATGTATCAAAACACCCTCAGCTTCAAATAAAGGAATTAACCCATCACATTTTCTTTTTTTACTCTGTTCAGGATTGTGAACTTTTGTCTTCATGAATTGGATTGAATTATCAGCCATTCGAACTTGAATTTCGAATATTTCATTCCAATAAACAGGATATTTAAAATCAGGTATCGCGTCTTCCAAGGTATGTAAATGAGTTCCTGCATTGTCCAAGGTAACTCCGAGATATAGAATTTTACCTTTTTTCTCGATTACCTTATAAAATGGGCTATTTTGATTATAAGGTGTTAAGTTTCCAAAATGCGCATCAACAAAAAATTCTTTCTCTGGCCCCCAACAAGAAACCGGTTCTGTGGGATGTGCGCTTCGTTTTACATCAAGCAAGCATCTGAAATATTCACTTATTGCCCCTAATTTTGAAGGTGAATTCAAAACATCAAATTCAGATAATGATTTAATATATTCCAATTGATACGAAGCGTTTGGAGAATTTGGCATGAGCAAATGTCCTTGAGAACCTATAACTTCTATAAAAGCTTCAACTACCGTTTCAGGACCTCCTTTAACATAACCAATTTTAGAAAGGCTGGAATGAACCATTAGGACATCTCCTTGTTTTATTCCAATTTTTAAAAGCTCCTTAACGATGTCTTCTTTGGAATATCCTTTGCCTTCTTTTGCCTCGATTAACAATAGTTTTTGTTTTCGCTTTTTGGTGAATTTGCGATATAAATTCAGAATAAAGTCTGGGGTAATTTTACGAACAAATGATCTCACAATTATTGGGAAACAAAAGTATAAACAATGGTACCTTCTTGAGATTTTGGGGCAGATGCAGCATAATTAAAGCGAGATTTTTTAGCATATTTCAATGCCTGCTCTAACATACAAGCGTTGGCACCTGAAGAGCTAGACACTTCCGCGCTGCTCACGTCTCCATTTTGGTTTACATAAATTTTCACCACAACCTTACCAGATGAACCATGACCACAGGTGTATCCTGGATTGCGAACATACCAATTGTTATTTTGGTGTGGATTTCGATTAGTAAGTGACCAATCTACCATTACACTACCTGAATATACCTTATCACCGCCGCTTGATGCGTTATCTTTCGTATTTGAATTATTCGATTTGGTATTATCTGAAGTTTTGGCATTTGTATTGGGTTGATATCTCGGTTTATTACCACCCATTTCTTCAAAAAGTTGTTTTTCAAAATCTTTTACCGATTCCTCACTACCAGCCGAAGGCTTATTTTCAGACCAATTTTCATTTGATTTTTCGCGTTGATCATTCAAATCTCGAGAAATGTTTTTAACATCTCCAGTATTATAATTATCTGGAACTATAATATTCTCGGATTTGATGATTACTTCATATTCTTTCAGTTCTTCTTTTGAAATATCAATGGCGGGATTCTCAAAATAAGATTCGAATACATAACTTCTTTCAACTGTATTGACATTCAAATAAACAAAAATGATCATATATATGAGAAGTGCCGCCAAAACCCCATATATAAACCTGTCTGATATTCTATTTGCCTTCTGCACTAATTTATTTTTGGAACAATTAATGAATTATCTGAAAGGTACAAATAATGTACATCATTCTTTCCAATGAGTAATATTAATTCATTGGAAAGTTGTCTAATCTGTTCATATTTTACTGGAACAATTAATTTCAAATCTAGACCGTACAAACCGTATTCATCATCGAGACCAACAAGGAAAAATTTATTTGAAAAATGTTCAACTGACTCGAACGCAATTGGCAAAAGCTCCTTACCGGTAATATCAATAATTCCTTGAAAACCATTTCTTTCAACTATAGCAATGTTATTTTTGAAAGAATTAGCAAAATCATAAACCGGAGCTATAACCTCCTTTCCTTTTAAATCCATAAAACCCCATAAGTTATTCTTTGTAAAAGAAATGATTGATGCAATTTCACCAATATTTAAAAAATTAAATGGAATAACCACCTTGCCAGAAAAATCTATCACCCCCATTTTTCCCTTTTGCTTGACAATACCGTACCCAAGATAAAATTGTGCCCTTTCGTTACAATTGGGATAAACCTCATAATTAGTTGGAATTATCAATTTTCCGGAGGCATCGATGTATCCCATTGTATTTCCTTTGGTTACCACGGCTCGATTCTCATTTAATTTTCCAATATGGTCATAAACAGCATTAACAACAATTTGGCAATTTTTAGTCATTAAGCCATACTTATCATTCTCTTGAAAAATAAGTAAGGTATCATTAAAGAAACTTATATTTTCATATCCATAGGGGACGATAATTGTACCATATTCATCAATAAACCCTTCCTTGGTTCCAATCTTAACTTTGGCTAATTCATTTTCGAAAGGAAAAACCTCATTGTATTTTTCTGGAATTCGAAGATTGAAATTCCAATCATAAAATGCATATAAAGAATCTTTTCTAGCAAAAATCAGATCCTCGCTAGCAATGTCCAGATCTGAGAACTCAAGCGGAAAAACAACATTTCCTGAACGGTCAATCATACCCATCATTTCATTTTTTTCAACAACAGCTCTGCCGCTAACGAAATCTCCTACAGCATCGTATTCAAAAGGTATTACCAACTCATTTTTCTTGTTGATAAAACCATATTTTCCGTTCATAGCAGCGAAAGCCAAACCTTCATGAAAAAAGCCAAGTTGATCATAAGACGCAGGAATAATAACCTTACCGGAATAATCCATAAATCCAAATGATTGATCGCGTTTAAATGGAAGTAAATTCATCTGAAAAACCTCCAAATCAGACTGCAATTCATCTTTATATGGATACTGGGGATATTCAATGATAAATTGGTCTAACCTATTTTCTGCATAATCAAACATGTAGACTTGGTAAAGCCTCTTCCAAGCCTCTCCTATATTTCTATTGCTTGGGTAATTTTGAATAAAGAGTTTGAGTCCCAAAAGGGAATTATCATCCGTTGAAATTTCATAAATCCGATCTTCGGCATCACCAATAAATGAATTGTTAGGACAGGAATTGATAAAATTTAAAAATGAACCTACTGTATTTGTTTTTGTGTATTCTTTGAATTGTGCTAAATAAAAACCATCTTCAGCAGATTTTAAAAAATCGCTTTGCGGATAAGTTTTCATAAAGTCAGCATAACCAATTGCGGTATTCTTTAATTTGACGTCCTCGAAAACTAAAGAATCTCTCCGGTAAACAACTACATTGAATTCATTAGCCCAAGGATGCGTTTCTATAAATTGATTGTAGGCTTCAACAGACGGATTTAAGGATACTTTTTTGAAAAACATAGAACTAATCGCAGTTTTATGTTCTAATATATTTAAATATTGAACGCCAAGACTTCGGTACAGTTCCTCAGTTTTTGGCTTAAGATTATTTAAATTTTTCTCACTTATTAAAATATACTTAAATGATGAATCAAGATTATAATAGGGTTGATTATTTAAAAAGTATAGTTTAGAAAGACCAAAAGCCGCAGCCGCAGAATCTTTTTTCAAACACTTATAAAAAAGAGATTTTGCCTCATACAAATCATATCTCTCTAAAGCATCAAATGCATCATTCAACTTATTACTGAAAGACGCTGAAGAGTTTAAAAATGAAAGTAAAAGAATTCCAATGATTTTTTTTGGCACGTCGATTATTTTTGGTTATTCAATAAACGATTTGAGGAGGTTAACGTTTCAAAAATGACAAAAAAAAAGCCTTCATCTGAAGGCTTAAATATTTTTATCACTTTTATTTCATGTGACGCCCGTAGCGATTCTTAAATTTATCGATTCTACCCGCAGTATCCACAAACTGAACAATACCTGTAAAGAAGGGATGGGATTTATGAGAAATATCCAATTTTACCAAAGGATACTCATTTCCGTCTTCCCATTGTATTGTTTCACTAGTGTTTGCACAAGAAGGACATATAAACGAATATTCGTTAGACATATCTTTAAATACTACCATTCTGTAGTCTTCTGGATGAGTATCTTTTTTCATTTTAATTGTATTTATTGAAATATTTCACCTTTAACGGGTTGCAAATTTAGTGAAAGTTTTTCAAAATCAAACCTATTTTTAATTTTTAAAATAATCTGAACTAGTTTTCGTTAATTTTACACCAAATAAACAAAGTGGTTAAAGTACTCAATTATTTTATTTTTCTCATTTTAATAGCGATCATACAGCTTTCTTCAAGTTGTAATAAACCTGTATTTTTCTCCAAACAGAATTTAAAGTTTTCAGAGGACACTGTAGTTTTTGATACTATTTTTACTTCGATCGGGTCCACTACCAAACAATTTAAAATTTACAATCGCGAAAACAGAACCCTTAAAATTGATGAAATAGAACTTATGGGAGGTGAAAACTCTCCTTTTAGAATCAATGTTGATGGAATTAACGCTACAATTGTAAATGATATAGAACTTGAAGGTGGTGACAGTTTATTTGTTTTTGTTGAAGTTACCCTTCAAGTTAATAATCAAAACCTACCGTTGGTTGTTGAAGATTCAATTCGTTTCAAAACCAATGGAAAGGACCAATATGTTAATCTTGCTGTATGGGGTCAAGATGCCTATTTTCATTACAAGGATTTAAATGAAGGAACTTGGCCTAACGATAAACCTCATGTGATTTTCGGATATGCAGCTGTAGATTCTGCCAAGTCATTAACCATTCAAGCAGGTACCTCTGTTTACATGCATAAAAATGCAATATTGTATATTTATAAAGGCACATTGAATGTTGACGGGGCTAAAGGGCAAGAAGTTATCTTTCAAGGCGATCGACTGGAATCCGATTATGACGACGTAAGTGGCCAATTTTATGGCATTTATTTTCAAGAGGCAAGACCTTCAAATATTAATTATGCTATTATCAAAAATGGTATTTCAGGGGTTCATCTGTATTCAAAAGACGCATCATTTTCAGGTTACACATTAACGATAAGAAACTCGAAGATCTCTAATTGCGCTAGGTATGGGGTTTTCATATATTCAGGTGCCAAAGTCAAAGCCGAAAATTGTATAATTGCTAGAAACGGAAATCATGCCTTGCTCGTCTTAGAAGGTGGTGATTTCTTTTTTAACCACTGCGATTTGCTTGGATATGGCAATGGTGATGCAGCGACCCCAGCTGTTGGAATAAGCAACTATTATAATGATTACCTGAATGGCGTTCAGAATATTGGCTCCATAAATGAAGGTAGAATTTTCAACAGCGTTATTTATGGTAATTTGACAGGAGAAATAGCCTTTGATACCATTAGTGACGCTGGAATTAATCTGAATTTTGATTTTCAAAACAACATCGTTAAAAGTGAGCCTATCAATGCATCCTCATTTTTTATAAACACCATTTGGAACAGTGATCCCGAATTTACAGATGTTTCGATTAATGACTTTACTTACGCAATTTCATCACCTTTAAATAATAATGCAGACCCTTCCTTGACCAATTTACTCACCTCACCTGTAACAGATATTGAAGGTGATTTAAGAAGTTTGAGTACTCCAGATATTGGTGCAATTGAGAATTAACAGCGTTACCTATAAAAACAGCTTAAATTATTACTTTTTGAATGTGTATCCCACCCCCAATCCTGGCCATGGAAAAATTGGGTAACCTACTCCAAAAACATCATAAAAAGATGATGTAATGCGTGACACACCATTTTCGTATTTGTAGCTTTGTACATTGAAAACATCAATTAACAAGTTAGCAGTAACTTTAAGAAACAATCCACCATTTGGTTTTTGAAAACGGTATCCGACTTTTGGCGTAAGGCACATATAGTATTTTGATAACCCATTATTCAAAGATGGATTTACAAGCATATTGGTTAGCCCTAATCCTAGTTCAAAATGGTGACTCTTTTTTCCCAAAAGCAAATTGTAAGAAATAGGGATTCCAAAATAAACACCATCTCCAAATCCAATAACCTTTGGAACGTATACTAGGCCTGATGAAAACGAATGTTTAATATTTGTTTTTGTATTTAGCTGGAGGTCGTAATTCAATGACCAACAAAATCCTTGTCCAAATGCTTCAGCGTAAATGGAATTCATGCTTGTTTTTGAAGACTGTTGTTGCCCAAAGAACATTTGAACTTGAAGCAATAAAACTAATGCAGTGAAAATAGTTTTCATAAGTGCGTTTTCCCTAAAACACTTTAAGAGAAATTATAGTTACAACTATTTTAAAATAAAGCTAAACTAAAAAATGCACACAAAACAAAAATGGCCACCATTTGGCAGCCATTTTAATTATTTCTCATTACTAATTATGCATTAGCAACATTCATATTATCAAGAACATCCATTACACTTTTAACAGCCTCAGCAGATTCTTTTAGAAGTGTTTTTTCGGCATCATTCAAATCCAATTCAATAATTTTTTCAATTCCGTTTTTACCTAGAACAACAGGAACACCCAAATAAATATCATTCATTCCGTATTCTCCTTGCAACCATGCACAAACAGGGAAAATTCTTCTTTGGTCACGAACAACAGCCTCAACCATTTGTGCAGCAGCTGCTCCTGGAGCATACCATGCAGAAGTACCCAATAATTTTACAATTTCACCTCCACCAAACTTCGTTCTTTCGATAATTTCATTCAATTTATCTTCAGAAATTAATTCTGTTACAGGAATACCCGCTACTGTTGTATATCTAGGTAGTGGAACCATTGTATCACCATGACCTCCCATCAATACTGCCTGAATATCTTTTGGCGATACATTTAGCTCAGTAGCTAAAAATGCACGGTAACGCGCTGTATCTAAAACGCCAGCCATACCAAATACCTTTTTAGAATCCAATTTAGCTGTTAAATAAGCGCAATAGGTCATTACATCTAATGGATTAGAAACGACAATAATTACTGCGTTAGGAGAATATTTAACGACATTTTCTGTTACTGTTTTCACGATCCCAGCGTTGGTAGCGATCAAATCATCCCTTGACATACCAGGTTTTCTTGGTAATCCGGATGTGATAACCACTACATCTGAATCTGCAGTTTTCGAATAATCATTTGTAGAACCTATTGTGCGGCTGTCATACAAATTAACAGGTGAAGTTTGCCAAATATCCAAAGCTTTACCTTCTGCAAAACCTTCTTTTATATCCAACAAGATAATTTCGTTAGCGATTTCTTTATGAGCTAGAACATCTGCACAAGTGGCACCAACATTTCCCGCTCCAACAACAGTTACTTTCATTTTTTGCGTCTTTAATTATTCGATTTTAAATAGAATCAGCGCGAATTTAGTATTAATTTGGCAAAATTATCAGTTAATTTGGCTGGAATTTATAAAGTAGATTAAACTATTTTCATCAAATAGAGGCAACTGAAATATATCAATGTCGTCTTGGAAAAGATTAATGTGAATAACAAGGACAATTTAAAGGGAATAATCGATGGCTGTATTGCGAACAATAGACGTTCACAGGAGCAATTGTTTAAACTCTTTTACGGTAAAATGTTACCAGTTTGTCTGCGTTATATTCCTGATCGGGATTCCGCACAGGAAGTGTTGCAAGAAGGATTTATTAAGGTCTTTGAAAAATTAGAAGCATTCGATCATAAAGGATCGTTCGAAGGTTGGATAAGAAGGATCATTGCCAATACCGCAATTGATACGATTCGAAAATCAAAGAAAAATCCTTTTTTAACAGATGATGACAACGATTTTAAATTGGGTGCATCAAATCCAATGATTGAAGCTGAGGAAATGGAACTCACCGACATTAAAGCGCAGTTTGCAATGGAAGCCATTCAAATGCTTTCTCCTGCATACAGGACCGTTTTTAGCATGTTTGTTCTTGAAGATTATTCGCACAAAGAAATTAGCGAAATTTTGGGAATCAGTGAAGGAACTTCAAAGTCTAATTTAGCCAAAGCAAAAATGAATTTGCAACGCATTATTAATGAAAAATTTATAAATGTCTAATAAAGTGAAGGACATGTTAGAAAATAAATTCAAAGAAAGTCTTAATAACTTTGAAATGGAATACGACCCAAAAGCTTGGGAAAGCCTTTCGAAAAGTTTAGATTCGAGATTGCCAATTAAGAAGAATCCATTTACCAAGTGGATTTTCGGAGGCGCTGCTATAGCAATAATAGGTGTTTCAGCCTATTTTTTATCCCTTGAAAATGAAAAGCAAAAGACAGCTGTAATTAAACAAAACAAACCAGAATTAGTAAATGAGAATTTAACCGAAACGAAACCAAATAAGACAGAAAAGAAAAATGAATCTAAAGTTCTAATTCCTAATCATTCAGATTTAACAAAGAACACAGAGGATATCAGTTCAGAAGCAGTTTACAGCGAAAAACAACAATTGATTTCTTATCAAAATACAGCACAGGAAGTTAAAGAAACTGCAGACAAGTCGGTTACAATTATTGATATCAATAAAGATATTTTAAATGGAATGCCTAAAGGTGTTATGATTCCAAAAGGATTTAATACCGAAAGTGAAAACAGAATAACGCTTCCAGAAATAACAGATATATGTTCAGGTGAAGTTCTGAATATCGAACCAATTCAAGGCCATACGATCATTATAGAAGATCCAAATGGCAACATTTACAGAATAAGTAATTCATCAGATAAATTTACAGCTGGTACTGAAGGCCAACACTTGGTTTGGATTGATGGTGTTTCTCGAGAAATTGAATACCAATCGTTTACAGTTAAATCTTCTCCAAAAATAGATATTGAAATTATAGATAAGAACCTTTTTGAAAACGGATTGCCAACTACAAAGCTCAGTACTAATGCCATAAGCAATAATTACTCATGGAAATTTGAAGGAATGATGACATCCATTCAAAGTAAAGAAGCTAGTGTTCACTATTTCAAGAAAGGTACCTATCAGGTAGAGCTGACTGTAAAAAATGATTTGGGATGCAGCAATACTGCGGATCAAAATATCACAGTTGATGAGGATTATAATTTACTTGCTGTAAATGGTTTTGATCCACAATCAAATGACAACCGTAAAAATGCATTTATTCCGTTCGCTCTTACACAAAGATCTGTAACATTTAGAATGATAATTGTAGACCCTAAAGATGGTGGAATTGTTTTCGAGAGTAATGATGCTTCCAACCCATGGAGAGGTAATGATGCACGAACAGGTCAGATGGTTGAACCAAACAAAGCTTATATTTGGCAAGTAATTATTGACAATCCAGAAGAGGGAGAAAAATCTGAATACAAAGGCACTATTGTGCGAATGTAAGATCCCATTTTTTTTGGCACTAATAGCTTTCAAGCTAATCTAAGAAAGTAATAAATCAAAACTGTTACCAGTTTATATGTGGATTTGCTAAGGAAATTTTTTTCCTTTCAATTTCAATGTTTTGACGGATTAGTTCTAAACTATTATTATCCTGATTTAATGGTCTATGGTCTTGAGCTTTGCGAACTTTGACGACAGATTTCATCAAATTCAAAACCGATTCATCTGTCATTAAAGCAACCAACCAATTCCAAATAATTTGGATAGTCGAATCGGAAGGATGAACCAAGTCATCTTTAAAAAATCGATAATCCCTAAGAACATCAATAATAATTTCGTACGTTGGAATATAACAAGTATTCGTAGCTTGTGTAATTTCGTGCACAGCTTCAATAAGAATTGCCTTACTCCTATTGTTTTCAATTATTCCATCTCTAATATGTCGAACGGGACTAACTGTAAAACAAATTTCAATCATCGGATTTATTGAACGAATTAATTGAATAACATCAATCCATGATGATACTATTTCGTTTGTTGAAACCAATTCTTTTTTAAAGAATTGGCTTGGCATTTTCAAACAATTGGCAACCAAAACATCTGTTTGACAATGTCTATATCCCCATGCTGTTCCAAAAGTTATAAAAAGATGAGAAGAAGATTTCATTAATTCCAACCAAGACGCTCGTTTGGATTTAAGGTCATCAATTAACATTTGTTTTTGATCGTATTTGAATTGGTATGCTGCATCAAATGAATAGAAGTGATTTTGAAACAATTCAATTCTTTCTTCGAAATTATTATTTGAAATGGAATCTAATAAAAATCTATTAATAACCAATGGATGGTATATTGTACCAAATGGATTGGAGTGCGTATTTAAACCATAATATTTGGCTTTGGCTGCAATTTCATCAGAAAAACAACTACCCAAAAACAAAATAGGCTTTTCAAATTGCCACTTTCTTTCAGACTTAAAAGTTGGGAATTTCAAATATAAATCATTTGCATTCACGCCATCAAGTGTTTAGCATTTTCTATAGCAGCCTCGGTTATAATCTCCCCACTCATCAATCGTGCTACCTCAGAAATTCTTGAATTTGTATCTAAAAAGTTTACTTCAACATTGGTTTTTTCATTATGCTGATGTTTTAAGACCTTAAAATGATGCTTTGCTCTTGCTGCTACTTGAGGTAAATGTGTAATCGCTATAAGTTGTACGTTTTGTCCCATATCCTGCAATAAGAGGCCAATTTTATGAGCTACCTCACCTGAAACACCGGTGTCAATTTCATCGAATAAAACTGTTGGAAGCTGTTTTTTGTGCGCCAATAACTTTTGCAAACTCAACATTACCCTTGATAATTCTCCACCACTTGCAGCTTTCTCTATTGGTATTGGATCTATTCCTTGGTTAGCGGAAAAAAGCATTTTTATATCAGAAAGTCCAAATGAATTGAAATCCGGAGAAGTATTCAAATTAAAAATTAATTGGGTATTGGTCATTTTTAATTCTTTCAAAAGCAATTGCACTTCTGATTCAATTATACGCGCAGCTTTTACTCTCTTACTATGTAAGTTTAAAGCTTTTGATGTTAACTCTTCTTTTATTTTCGCGATTTCCTCATGAAGATTTTCCAATTCATCTGAGAGGTAATCAGCATCGATTATCTCTTTACTAAATGTATTCCAGGTTTCAATTAATTGCTCCTGAGATTGTGCATTATGTTTTCTCAAACAATGTTGGTAGGCATCAATTTTTTGTATATATTCTTCAATATTACCTTTATTTGAATCAAGGTTTTCCATGTAAGAACTGGCCTCAACACTCAGTTCTTTTAGCTCAACAATTGAAGTGGATATTATTTCTGAAAATTGAAAAAGCTTTTTATCACCATCCGATTCTTTAATCAACTTGTTTTTTATTTGAGATAAAGCAGGAATAATTCCCGGTTCCTCATCAATTGCATTAACGAGTTGTTGCAACACATTTTGAATATTTTCTCGATTTTCAAGAAATTTAATTTTTTGTTCAATTGCATTGAAATCTGTTTCATTCAATTTCAGTGCATTTAATTCTTCTAATTGAAATGAAATGTAGTCTTTTTTAGCTGATAAATTTATAAATTCTTCCTCCTTAGTATTCAACTGAATCTGCTTATTCCTAAAAGCTGCATACAACTTTTGATAACTATTTTTATCATCATTTAGGTTGGCTAGTGTATCCAAAATTTCCAATTGAAATTTTTTCTCCTTTAACTCCAATGTGTTGTATTGAGAGTGAATATTTACTAATTGTGACGTTAAGTCCCTCAAAACATTTAAGTTAACGGGGGTATCGTTTATAAAAGCTCTGGATTTACCATTTTTATTTATTTCCCTTCTGATTAGTGTTTTGGTTTCATAATCCAAATCATTATCAGTGAAAAACGACTTTAACGTAAAATTCTCAATAAAAAATTCTGCTTCCACAATTGCTTTGTCGCCATTAAAACCAATCAACGAAGTATTTGAACGATCTCCAAGCAGTAAATTAAGGGCATTTAATAAAATTGATTTTCCGGAACCAGTTTCACCAGTTATTACAGTATATCCTGCCGAAAAATCAAGCTCAAGGGAATCAATAATGGCAAAATTTCGTATTCGAAGTGCCTGAATCATTATTCCAAAATTTCCTGGTACTTTGATGAATTAACTGGATCTAATCGTTTGAGTAAGTTAACGATGTCATTTTTATCTTTCAATTCTGCATCAGCATATAGATTTTTTAATTCTACTTGTTTGGACTGCACAAAATTGACAAGATTTACAGAATTTGGTCTTGTAGCAACAACCTTATTTAATTTGTTTAGTGCATCGTAAATTGATTTGCGACCTGCTGCATAGTCATCATACAACTTATCAACTCCGTCTCTATGATAATAGTAATTGCATTCTCTCAATGGTTCAAATAGCTGATGAAGCACATTATCTACCAAGTAGAATCTATTTCTTTTACCGGTTTCATTTGATTTCCAACCTGGCGCACTTGAAGCCTGCGCATTTGAAACAATTTGCTGTGCTTCATTAAAATAATTTGTTCCGCCTTTCAAGGAAAAACTATCATAGTCCATTCCAATAACAAAATATGCATAAAAGGCCAATATAGAAGTTAAATTATCTCGGTATTGATTTGGTGCATATACCAAAACTGCATTTCTTGAATACTCAAACTGCACATCATCATCTTGGAAGTTAAAAACTGTTGAATTGTAAGAACTATTGAAAGCAGGCCGCGATGATTGAATTTGTATTGATCCAGAATATGTACCTGGACTTGGAATAGAATTGATTTGAAGTTGCAAGTTACAATTGATTCTCTCCTCTACCTTAAATTTATCTTTTGTCCATTGCGTAGTATTCATTAAATCGTAAATCGTTTGTTTAAGCTGATCAAAAATCTCTTCTTCAACAGAGGTTATTTCCAATCGTGCATCAGTGATAATACTAACCTGACAATTTAATTCTTGAGAAAAATTAACTTTGAAAACTAACAAACTGATAATCAGAATATAAAAACTTTTCATTTTGAGTAATTTGCTATATAATTTACAATATCCTTAGCCACCAAAGTCTTTGATTTTAACTCAAATGTTGAAAGTTTATTGTCTTTGTCTAAAATACTAATTTTATTTGTTTCCGACTCAAACCCAGCACCTTCATCATTTATTGAGTTCAATACTATTAAATCGGCATTTTTCTTTAACAACTTTGCTTTTCCATTTTCTAATAGGTTTTGTGTTTCTAAAGCAAAACCTACAATAAGTTGATCATCTTCTTTGCTTGCACCAGCCCAAGCTAAAACATCAGGATTTTTAATGAACCTTATTGTCATTTCTTCATCATGTTTTTTAATTTTTTCTGAGGCAATTGAATCCGGACGATAATCTGCAACTGCTGCAGCAAAAACTCCAATTTGTATAGAATGCCAAACTTTTTTCACCTCGGCATCGAGTTCTTGCGCTGTTTGAATTCGCGTCAATTCTAAATTTGGATGTGATAAACTCAAGTTGGTTGGCCCCGTAATCAAATTAACATGAGCTCCTCTATTTAAAAACTCTTCTGCAATAGCAAAACCCATTTTACCAGATGACCGGTTACCTATAAAACGCACAGGATCAATACTTTCATAGGTAGGACCAGCTGTAACAAGCACTTTTTTATGTTCAAATGTCTTGAATTGCTGGTTGAGATGTACACATTCTAAAATGGCATTAAAAATAGTTTCAGGCTCGGCCATTCTGCCCTCTCCACTCAACCCACTGGCCAATTCACCATTTTCTGCTGGGATTATTTTTACATTATTTGAAGCCAG
>CANJNE010000049.1 GCA_947475275.1 Flavobacteriales bacterium
GAACCTCGTATTGGATGGAAGTGGAAGTTAAAAAACAATCAATCTGTCTTTGCAGGAGCAGGTATGCATAGTGGAACACAACCGCTTTATATTTATACTTATCATCTTTTGGATGCAAATGGGGAAAAAGTATACCACAATAAAAACATGGATTTTTCGAGAAGTTTACATTCAGCATTGGGATATGAAAAAACATTTAACAAGAATTTGAATGTACGTTCTGAGGTTTATTATCAGCATTTGTATAACATTCCTGTCACAATGGATCCATCTTCTTTCTCGCTAATAAATATGGGAAGTGGTTTCGCAAGGTTTTTTCCTGACACCCTACAAAATACCGGAACGGGTTACAATTATGGAATCGAGTTAACCGTGCAGAAGTTTTTTGATAAGTCCTTTTTCTTTTTGTTTTCAGGAACCTTGTACGATTCTAAATATTACGGTAGCGATGGTATTTTGCGAAACACTTCATATAACGGGACTTATGTGGCCAACCTTTTGGCTGGAAAAGAATTTAAAATCAATGCAAAACAATCAATTTCACTCGGTATTAAAGTTACTGCGGCTGGTGGAAAACGATACGGTTATACAGATGCGGAACTTTCAAAATTATACAATGAGGTAATCTTTAAAGATTCCTTATTTAATGAGCGTCAATTCAGAGATTATTTTCGTGCAGATTTGAAAGTAAACTGGAAATTCAACGCTTTGAAAATGACTCATGAAATTGGATTGGATTTGGTAAATGTTTTCAATACCAAGAATTTATTGAACATCACTTATGCGCCAAATCTTCAAGATCCAACAGCAGAACCATTTGCTGAAAAACAACAATTAGGGTTTTTGCCAATATTCTATTACAAGATAGATTTTAGGGCAGGGGGAGCAGAATAACCCCAACTCGGACAACTATTGCAATCGTTCTTCGGTCTTATGTAGAATAAGAAACCAGCAGTTGTTTCGAATTGACCATATCCCAGATTTTGACTACTATATGAATTTGGATCAAATTCAAAAGTACGGGTGCGCATTTGTCGTATAAATCCTCCTGAAAATCCCGTTTGTATGAAGAAATGTCTGAAAAATTCGAATCTTAGTCCTGCATAAGCGCCTATACCGAGTCCAGAAAAAGAATTTGTTTTTTTGTCAATATTACCACCAAAAGTGAAATCTGTTGACGAAACAAGCACGCCAGCCTCTATAGCAAAATCAGAGGTAAGCGTAAATTCATTATTCCGGCCAACCCAAAAAATACGATCCAATCTAGAGAGTTTGATATTAACGAAGTTTAATCCTTGATTTACATAATTGAATTTTGCAGTATCTATCTCGAAAGGTTCATTAAAATAGGTTCCATTCAATCCGGTTACGGGATCAAGCCCAGAATTAATTTTACCGTTAAGCAAGGTTGTTTGGTTGTTCAAAATACTATATTTCATATGATCCAAGCCCAAAGATATGGCATATGCATCATCGAAATTGTAACCTATTCGAGCGTTAAATTG
This sequence comes from Flavobacteriales bacterium, assembly GCA_947475275.1. Classification (GTDB taxonomy): domain Bacteria; phylum Bacteroidota; class Bacteroidia; order Flavobacteriales_D; family Crocinitomicaceae; genus M0103. Next base: position 1,506 of record CANJNE010000049.1, read on the forward strand.
AGATAATAAATTTGTTCCAGCTATGTTTGTTCGGTCTTCTCCTTTTACACCGGAAAGATTAAAATTGTACCCTGCTCCTATGAATTGTAATTTACTTTTTGTAAAGTAACATTTATTGAATCCGTAATTCATGAATAGCGTTCCAGAATTTGTGGAAATTTTACTCTTACGGCTTCCCAATGATTGCCCATATCCGAGAATAGGTATCAAAACAGTAAATAGAAAAATAAATCGCATTGCTATAAAATTTTTATCGCGTAATAATTTTAAGCCATTCCTCTTGAGTAAAAACGCGCTCCAATTTATAATGTGCTTTTTTATTCTTGGAATGGAACTCCACCAATCCGTATCCTTCGGAAAAATAATTTATAGCATCCGTTTCAAGAGGTTCTGACGGCATTAATTTTGCATCCTTTTTTCCTGCATTGATAAGTTTGAACTGTGTGCTTTTTACTTTGTCGGTCATAATTATTGATGGCACCTCTTTACCCAAGACATTGTGAGATATTTCAATTCCATCTGTTTTACGTTTAATTTCGCTTAGAATCAGTGTAGAATCTAAAAAGCCTGAAAATCGCGAAGCAAACCATACTTCCTCATTGGCTTTCATTGGAAATAATCTGTGTTCGAAAAGTTCTGTTTGTTTCTTTTCTCCATTTCTGTCCACAACCATGTGATCCATTAAATCCAGGCTGTCAACATTGTAATTATAGGCCTCTGTTAATCGTCCTGTTGCTGTATATATTTCAACTACTACATGTTGTCCTTTGGAGTCATTGATAGCATAAATGCGATGAAACCTTTCGTCTAATCCATTGGCTACGTCCCTATATAAATAAATTTTTGGAACGGTATCTATTGGGTAAAAATACTTTACGAACGGATTCGTTGAGTTCACGGGAACTTTTTCCTCTGAGTTGCAAGCATAAATTAAAAAAAGTACCAGACTAAAAATGAATGGAATATTTTTCATTTGGACATTTTTAAAAACGCAATTTCTTTTTCCGAAAGATGACGAAAATATCCTCTAGGTAAATCTTTTTTGGTAAGACTGGCGAATTGAACACGATCCAATTTAACAACGTTACATCCGAGTGCTTCAAACATTCTTCTTACAATGCGGTTTTTCCCAGAGTGAAGCTCAACACCAATTTCTCTTGGATTTCCATTTACATATTCTGCTTCGTCAAAGCGCGTTCTGCCGTCTTCAAGATCTAAACCTTTTTTTAATTTTTCAAGTTCTTCTCTAGAAAGTGGTTTATCAACTTCCGCGTGATATATTTTCTTGGCTTGATATCTTGGATGTGTAAGTTTTTTTGCCATATCCCCGTCATTGGTGAAAAGCAATAATCCGGTTGTATCCCTATCTAAACGCCCAATAGGATATACCCTTTCTTTACAAGCCTTTTTAACCAAACTCATTACGGTTTTACGTCCCATTGGATCGTCCATGGTAGTAATAAATCCTTTTGGCTTATTCAGTAGCACATACCTTTTGGATTCTGCATTGATTGTCTCGCCGTCATATTGGACAATATCACCGGGTTTAATCTTGTAACCCAATTCGAGAATTATATTTCCATTAACTGATACCACGCCTGTTTGAATGAGAACATCGGCTTCTCTTCTTGAACAAATACCAGCATTCGACAAATATTTATTGAGACGAATTTCTTCGTCATTAAATGATGGGAGCGGATCACCTTTTTTTACTTTTTCTTTAAAATCGATATATTTCCTTTTATCCCTGGCGGAAACCTCTCCTGGTTTGGGATTAGTCGAATTTGTATTCGAAGTAAAATTAGATTTTGAATTCGTCTTCGGTGTCGAATTCTTTTTGAATTTTTTTTCTGAGTTTTCGGATTTATCTCTTCTAACCCTTCCTTTTTTTGTGTTCATCACGAGCAGATTTAGTTGCAAAGATAACTCAAAATGAAGTGTATTACAACATGGCGTAAAAAGCATCTTCTATATGCTCAATTTGGTTGCGTTGAATAGCAGGATCATGGATTATAGACACAACATCAAATCGTGCCTCTTGGTGGATATTATGAAGCACAAGATATTCATGAGCAACCCGGATAATCTGCCTTTGTTTCGCTTTCGTAACAGCACGCCAAGGCTCACCCAAATAATCGTTTTGTCTCGTTTTCACCTCTACAAAAACAATTGTATTTTCTTTTTCAGCAATGATATCAACTTCCCATTTTTTAAATCTGTAATTTGTTGTTTTTATTTTATAGGCTTTTTCTGATAAAAATTCCATGGCCATATTTTCGCCTAAAATCCCCAATAATTTTTGATCCATAAATGCTTAATTTATTAAATAAGTTACGATTAATAATTGAACTTAATTATTGTTTTTATGTAATTGTGGTTATGAAAAAGTTTATGTTGTTCTGTCTTATAACATTCTTCAATAAGTTTCTCTTCGCACAAAAAGAAATCCTAGTAATTGGAAATTCAAATGAAATATGTTTTGATACAAGTTTAAATTTTGTTTTCGTTGAAAATTTGGATCGGATATTAGATTATGATATCGTTTTAATTTTTTCTGGAGCATCATCTAAGATAAAAAGTGACGACATTTCCAAAATTGTTGATTTCCTTTCTAAAGGTGGTGGGTTATATTTAGGTTGTGAAAATTGGCCATTTCAAGCGGAAACGAATTTGATATTGGAACAACTTTTTTCATTTCAATCATGGGGGAACTTTAATTCAAGTTATGCAAAAGTAAGCGAGGATTCAGAGCTCACTGCGTTGAAAGATATTCCTTCTGGGAATAGTGTAGCGGTATTTCCGATGGATCTAAACTTTAAAGTTGATGTATGGTTGGAAGATAAACCTGTAATTATGTCTGGAAGTTTCGATTTGGGAAGAATTGTTTTGGACGGCGGTTATTCAAGATTTTTTTGTTCTGAAATAAACACTGCGTCAAAAAGCTTTTTCTTAGACCTTGTTGCTTATTTGGGTGGACAGAAAAACTAAATTTCTCCCATTAATAATAAAGTTTCTTTTGCTGCAGCTTGTTCTGCCATTTTTTTAGATGAACCAAAACCTCTTCCGTACGATGTCTCATTTATTATTACGCCAATGGTGTATGACCAATTGCCTCCAAGGTTTTCTTCATTCAGCACTATAAATTCCAATTTGAGACGTTTTTTTTGTGTCCAAATAAATAGCTTAGATTTAAAATCTATCTCTTCTTCAAGTACCCGATTTAAATCCAAATACTTTCTGAAAATGTGATTTTCGATGCTTTTTTTAACAGCGCCATAACCTCCATCTAAATAAATTGCGCCCATTATAGCTTCGAATGCATTTCCTTCAATAGTCGCTAAATTTATTGTTCTTTGATTATTGTACCTAATAATTTCTCTTAGCTTCATTTGTTCCCCTATATCAGAAAGGGTTTTTCTACTGACTACTTTAGATTTAATCTTGGTTAGATAACCTTCGTCTTCATTGGGAAACCTGTGAAATAAATACTCAGCTATAACAGCATCCAATACAGCGTCACCTAAAAATTCTAATCTTTCATTGGACAATTCCTCTGTTTGATTGAACAGTGATTTATGTGTTATCGCTTGAACGAAATACGAGATTTCTATTGGTTTGTATCCGAATCGTAAAAGAATAAATCGGATAAGATCCAGATTTTTGGATGGTTTATTTTTCTTAAAAAAAGGGATTTTTAGTCGCAATTAACCTAAAAATTTCTTAACAATCACCGTGGTATTATGACCTCCAAAACCGAAAGTGTTGGAAAGTGCAACGTTAACGGTTCTTTTCTGTGGCTTAATGAAAGTAAAGTTAAGTTTCGTATCCAATTCCGGATCGTCTGTAAAATGATTTATGGTTGGAGGAACAATATCATGTTTAACAGCCATAATTGAAGCGATTGCCTCAATAGCACCTGCAGCACCAAGTAGGTGACCAGTCATAGACTTAGTTGAACTTATATTGAGTTGATAAGCATGGTCGCCGAAAACTTGTTGTATTGCTTTTACTTCAGCGATATCACCAAGTGGTGTAGATGTCCCGTGAACGTTAACATAATCTACGTCACTTGGACTGATCTGTGCATCATCCAAAGCTGAAATCATGGTGTTTTTTGCACCAAGACCTTCAGGGTGTGGAGCTGTCATGTGGTAAGCGTCGCCAGACATTCCACCACCAATTACCTCAGCGTAAATTTTGGCGCCTCGTTTTATGGCATGGTTGTATTCTTCTAGAATAAGTGCTCCTGAACCTTCTCCCAAAACAAAACCGTCTCGATCCAAATCAAATGGTCTTGAGGCAGTTTCTGGGGAATCATTTCGTGTAGACAAAGCTTTCAATGCATTGAATCCACCCATTCCCATTTGGTTTACACAAGCTTCTGAACCTCCGGTGACAATGGCATCAGCTTTTCCTAATCGGATAAGGTTGAATGCATCAATTATTGCATTAGTTGATGATGCACATGCTGAAACAGTTGCATAGTTGGGACCACGCAAACCATACTTAATCGAAATGTGCCCTGCAGCGATGTCTGCAATCATTTTTGGAATAAAGAAGGGATTGAACCTTGGAGTACCATCTCCTCCGAAGAAGTTCTCTGCTTCGTCCTGAAACGTTTTTAATCCACCTATCCCTGAACCCCAAATAACACCAATACGGTCTAAATTAGGGTTGGATTCCAATATTGCAGAATCCGCCATAGCCTCAGATGAAGAAACTATGGCGTATTGTGCAAACGGATCTAATTTTCTTGCTTCTTTGCGATCAATATAATCTTCAACATTGAAGTTCTTGAGCTCGCAAGCAAATTGTGTTTTGAACAAAGACGCATCGAATTGTTTAATAATTGCTGCTCCACTGGTTCCGTTTAACAAACCTTCCCAGTACTCACTCAAAGTGTTACCGATTGGCGTTAGGGCACCCATACCCGTAACAACAACTCTTTTCAACTCCATAAAGCGAATGCTTGGTTCAAAAATAATTATCTAATTAATTTGCGTTTTCCTCGATGTAAGTGATAGCGTCACCTACAGTTTGGATGTTTTCAGCTTGATCATCTGGAATTGCAATATTGAATTCTTTTTCGAACTCCATAATCAATTCTACAGTATCTAATGAATCTGCCCCAAGGTCATTTGTGAAAGAAGCTTCATTAGTTACTTCACTTTCTTCTACACCCAACTTATCCACGATGATAGCTATTACTTTTGATTTGATATCAGACATTTTTCTTTATTTAAAGGTTAATCAGGCTGCAAAGAAAAAAACATTGCGTCAAAAAACAAAATTATTGACGATAATATTCATCTAGAATTTACAATCAACTATAAATTTAAACGTATTTTCAATGTATGAATCTATTCACTAGGACGCTATTTACTCTATAATAAACCTTCAGTTGAATATATTTTGAGTTAATGATTATTGTTAATTTTGTTTGTGCAAATATTCAAGTTAGCCATATTTATTTCCGGAAAAGGCACAAATGCCATTAAGCTAATCGACTTTTTTGATGGCCATCCGAATATTACAATCAACTTAGTTGTGAGTAATAATCCAACTTCCCCATGTCTTACATTTTGTCAAAAAAATGGCATTGACACAGTTGTTTGCGATAATTTTCAAGCTTCAGACCCAAATTTTTTACTAGAAATTTGCAAGAAATACCATGTTGATTTCATTGTCCTTGCCGGTTATCTAAGAAAGATACCTGTTGCGTTGATTGATTGCTATTCTGATAAAATCTTTAACATTCATCCTTCTCTTTTGCCCAGTTTTGGGGGAATTGGCATGTATGGTGATCGCGTACATCATGCAGTTTTACAATCAGGCGGCACAAAATCTGGAATAACAATACACTTGGTAAATGAGGAATACGACCGGGGACGAATACTTGCTCAATTTGAATGTATTTTGAATGAAAATGAGAATTTAGAATCACTTAAAGAAAAAATCAGCAAATTGGAGCATGAAAATTACGGCGGGGTAATTACCAAATTTATACTAGGTACACATGAATAATTTTTTTTCTGGATTTAGTTGGGAGGAGCTTTTTAAAGCATCAACTGTATTGTTTGCTGTAATTGATATTATCGGATCAATTCCAATCATTCTTAAGCTAAAAGAGGGAGCGGGTTCTATTTCTCCATTTCGGACAAGTATTGTCTCACTTTTTATAATGCTTGGATTTTTATTTTTAGGAGAGCGCATTTTAAGTTTGTTCGGAGTTACCATTGAAGCTTTCGCTGTTGCTGGTGCATTTATTCTTTTTGCAATGGCGATAGAAATGATTCTGGGTGTACGTTTATTTAGAGATGAAGTAACTGGTAAAACAGCGAGTGTGGTTCCTCTAGCTTTTCCAATCATTGCAGGTGCCGGAACCATGACGACTTTGGTTTCCATTCGAGCAGAATACCAGGAAATTAATATTGTATTAAGTATTTTAATCAATGTCATTATAGTTTTTGTTGTACTCAAATTGATGAAATACATTGAACGCTTATTGGGTGAAGGTGGAATTATAATTGTCAAAAAAGTTTTTGGGATAATTTTATTGGCTATTGCCATTAAATTATTTACCACCAATTTAAGCGCTTTGATTCAGTTGGGTTAGGGCAAATCATAAGGGTAATTAGAGAATAGCAACTTAAAAATTTACAATTCTAAATACTTAAGCGTTGCTGATAATCATTGTTTTGAGCTTCTGCTTATTTTATTTGGCTTCAAAGAAATGAATAAAATCCCAAGCCAAAACCTAGGATTTTTATTCTAAAAAAACTCATTTTATCGATTTGATTAATTCAAATTAATATTTAATGAATCACTTTTTGATTTTTCGTGAGCTTCTGGAATAGTAGAAGTCGATTCTTCAAAATTTTCATTGTTTTTTGTGTTTGCTTTTAATTTTTCTTCAGCTGACTTCATTGCTTTTTTAAACACTTTATTCTGAATAATTTCGAGTTGTTTTATAATCTGTTCTACATAATTTTTTTCTAATTCTGAATCGGCAACTTTAAAAAGTAATTTGTTCAATGCTGAGGTCCTTTCTTTCCATAATGCATTAGTTTCGTCAAAATTAAATATTTGACTTTCATACAAGTAAATTGCTTCATCTTGAACTAAATTGTATCCATCCAAAAAGTTCCCTGCATCAGTCATTAGTTGATGAGCTGTTTCTTTGCTTTTCACTTGATTGTTTCCTGCTTCTTTTTTTTGAGTGAAATCTTCAATGTCTAGAATATTTCCGGAATTGGCAGAGATGTATGAATAACTTGAAAGTGAATTATCATTAGTGCTTGCTTCATAATTATCGTAATTATAATCTCTTGTTGCGTAAATTGCAGCTCGAGAGGCAGCTTTAGTTGCTGCAATTGCAGACATTTCTGCACCAGATCTTGCACAACCTTTGGCTAATGCAGCACCAATAAGTGGGATTAAAGTCAAATGTAATTTCATAAGTCGTAGTTTTTAGGGTTGAAGCAACAACGATAAAACAATGCGTACATAACAATTTATTGTAAAGTTTTTAGATTTCATGAATATTTCAAATCAGTTTCCAATCATAGGTATTAGAAAGGCATTGTTAGAAGGTGGCACTAATGTATTGAACAGATTGCTTAAAAACTATCACTACACAGTAACTTAACAAATGGATTTTTAACATACCATCTTTACTAAAAACAAGCTTTAGGTTAGTTGAAAATGACGTTCGATCTGACAGGATTTATTTTCAATTTCATCGGTTTTAATATATTTGTTCTTCAGTAGATATAAATTATGCAGAAAATTTTACCTTTTATTTTGCTTGTTTTTTGTGTTTTAGTGGGGGCACAATCTAATGCTCAGATCTTAGAAGATACCACCTTAATCCAAGATTCTACAATGTATAGAATCGTTACCACAGATAATGACGAAAAAATTGGTTACATCTTAAAACAAGATGAACGTGAGGTAACCTTCTTGACAAGTGACAACAGACGAATTATCATTCCACAATATGTAATTAAGAAAATAGAACCCATTAAAAAAGAGGATTTCAACCAGGCAGGAGAATTTGTGGGAGAGGATAAATTTGCAACGCGTTATTTTATTACAACTAATGGACTACCAGTAAAAGCTGGAGAACATTATATTCAATGGAATCTTTTCGGTCCTGATTTTCAGTTTGCTGTTGGGAAAAACTTTGGTTTGGGACTTTTGACAACTTGGTTTGCCGTACCTATAATTGGTACCGCTAAATACTCTTTCGAATTAGGACCTCAGTCTCAACTCGCAATTGGAACCATGCTTGGCACAAGTTCTTGGGCGAGATTTACTAGTGATTTTAATTTTGGTGGAATTTTACCTTTTGCATCGCTTTCTTTTGGAAATAGAAAAGCAAACTTGGCATTCTCTGGTGGATATGGTGGTGTGTGGCTTGATGGGGAAGCTTCAGGCAGACCTTTAGCGTCTGTAGCTGGAATGATCAAAGTTGGTTCAAAGGTTAGTTTGGTATTCGATTCTTTTATTGTTTTAAGTGGAGGAACCTACCAAGATGTATCATATCAATATAATTATGATCCAATTACAGGAATTTCTACGACGACTGAGGTAGTTACAACAAAGAGAAGACCCGGTGTAGGTTTATTCATTCCAGGTGTGCGCATCCACCAAAGTGAGGGCAAAGCATTTCAATTCGGGTTTATGAGCGTTGCTACTGATGGTGAATTGTTTCCTGCACCGATTCCTATGGTGCAGTGGTACCGCACCTTGTAATTAATTTAGAAATTATGACAAAACTTATTTTTTGCGATACATTTTAACCAGTCTTTTGCAAAAATGAAGTTATTTGGGCCTATTTGTTTAATTGTTTTTCCTTTCTTTCTTTTTGTTTCGGCCTTTCAGGCTCAGGAATTTTCTTATCGTATTCAGATTGATTCCATAGAAATTCCAGAGCTAGGAGGAATTCAATCTTATGCCTTTGCGCAGTGGGAAAATAAATGGTTGGTCATTGGTGGAAGGTTAGATGGTCTTCATCGCAGGCAACCTTGGGCAAGTTTTGACAGTGCAGGCAATAACACTCAACTCATTGTTATTGATCCAATTGAACGGAAAAAATGGGCAGTAAATGTAAATCATTTTCATACCGATTTGCGCGAACAATTGTCAAGTACCAACATGGAATTTAAACAAGTAGATTCGGTGCTTGTGCTCATCGGAGGATACGGCTATAGTCCATCTAAAGGTGACCACATAACTTACCCGAATTTGGCAGTTGTGAATATTCCTCAAACTATTGATGCCGTAATTAACGGTTACAAAGAGTTCTTTACGATCGGTCAAATTCCTTGTGAACCATGCGCTGTTACTGGAGGAAAGTTAATGAATATTGATAGCACATTTTATTTGATTGGCGGGCATCGTTTTGATGGAAAATACAATCCTTTGGGTGGGCCAACATTTGTGCAAACATATACCAATGCTATTCAAAAGTTTCGCTTGAAAAGAGTTGGTAACTCAACAGAGGTGATTTGGTTGGATAAAATTTCTGATGACACAATACTACATCGACGAGACCTGAATATCTTGCCACAAATTTCTGAATCAGGAAAACCATTTTTATCAGTATTTTCAGGAGTTTTTCAACCTGATTATGATATGCCATTCCTAACCAGCGTTCGAGTTGATGTGGATTCGGTTTATACAGAACTTGATTTTGCACAATATTATAACCATTATCATTGTGCATCTGTCCCGCTTTTCGACAATACAAAAAAGTTGCAATACAATTTGTTTTTTGGCGGAATTGCTCAGTATTATGACAGTTCTGGAGTATTAACGCAGAATAGTGACGTTCCCTTTGTGCAAAATATTTCTCTTATTACTAGAAATTCAGATGGAACAATGAAAGAATACTTGCTTAATGCTAAAATGCCCGGATACCTCGGTGCGGGTTCTGAATTTATTGTAAATCCAAATTTGTTTGTTTATTCAAATGGGGTAGTGGATTTGAATCGTAATGATCAAGATTCAATTTTTCTAGGATATATTTATGGTGGTATAAAATCTTCCGCTGCTTCTATTTTTTGGATTAATGATGGCACTCAAAGCCTTGCCAGTCAAGCTATTTATCCTGTATACTTAATTAAAGATAGTACAGTTGTTCCCCAACTAAATAATCAAAGTTGCAATGGTTTGCAACTTCAAGTATTTCCAGATGTGCCTCACCGAGAATTTTATGTTTCTTACCACTTAAAACAAAGTGAAGATATATCCTTTGATATAAAAAATTTGTTTGGACAAGTAGTAGTTTCCAAACATTTTAAAAAGCGGAAAAAAGGTGAAAATAATCACACTTTGAAATACAAAAAACTGGACTATGGTCAAATGTATTTTTTAGCATTTAAAATTGATGGTAATGTTTTCACGCAAAAAATATTGGTAAATTAAACATTCCAGTAATTAAGTTATTTTCACAATCTACGCAAGTTTGGATTTCAAATACCGATTTTTCTTTTTAACTTTGCCCATCATAATTTAAAGCATTAAACATGTCGTATTTGTTTACATCTGAGTCAGTTTCGGAAGGTCATCCGGATAAAGTATCTGACCAAATTTCTGACGCCTTGATTGACCATTTCATGGCTTTCGATCCGGAGTCAAAAGTTGCTTGTGAAACACTTGTTACTACTGGTCAAGTTGTTCTTGCAGGTGAAATTAAAACCAAGTCTTATCTAGATGTTCAATCGATTGCTCGAGAAACAATTCGTAAAATTGGTTACACCAAGTCTGAATATATGTTTGACGCCAATTCATGTGGTATTTTTTCAGCTTTGCATGAACAGTCATCTGATATCAATCAGGGTGTTGAAAGAACGAATCCTGAGGAACAAGGTGCAGGTGACCAAGGTATGATGTTCGGTTATGCTACGCGTGAAACTGACAATTACATGCCTTTAGCTTTGGATTTGGCACATAAAATTTTGCAGGAGCTATCTTACATAAGAAACAACGAACCAGAATTAATTGGATATTTAAGACCAGATGCGAAATCTCAGGTTACTATTGAGTATTCTGATGATAATGTTCCTCAACGCATTGATACAATAGTTATCTCAACTCAGCATGATGATTTTGCAGAGGAAAAAGCAATGCTAGAGAAAATTAAAGCTGATATGATTTCCATTGTAATTCCGCGTGTGAAAGCAAAATTGAAACCAGAATTACAAAAACTATTTACTGACGATATTCAATACCATATCAATCCGACTGGAAAATTTGTTATTGGAGGACCTCACGGAGATACTGGTTTAACAGGTCGTAAAATCATTGTTGATACATACGGTGGTAAAGGTGCTCACGGAGGTGGCGCGTTTTCTGGAAAAGATCCTTCAAAGGTTGACCGTTCTGCAGCTTATGCCACAAGGCATATTGCAAAGAATATGGTTGCTGCTGGATTGTGCGATGAGGTATTGGTTCAAGTTTCTTATGCAATTGGTGTTGCAAAACCATGTGGTTTATTTATCAATACGCATGGAACATCTAAGGTGAATATGACTGATGGCGAAATTGCAAAGAAAATTGAGGAAATATTTGATATGCGTCCTTACTTCATTGAACAGCGATTGAAATTAAGAAATCCAATGTATTCTGAAACTGCTGCCTATGGTCACATGGGCAGAAAAAATGAGGTTGTAATGAAAACGTTTACAGCACCTGATGGCACAGTAGTGCAAAAAGAAGTTGAATTGTTTACATGGGAAAAATTAGATTACGTTGATCAAGTAAAATCTGCATTTTCATTATAATACATTAATAAAATATAATTAATTTGTGGCTGTCTTTTGACAGCCACTTTTGTCTTACCTACTGCCAACTTAGCGCTATGCCTCAAACAAAACTCGAATTATGTTTGAAACGAAACCATTGTTACAGCGCGTCAAAGTCATGTACTTTTCAGATCCTGTGTGTTCCACATGCTGGATTGTAGATCCTTACATTAAAAAATTACTTAAGGAATACGGTACCGTCATTGATTTGGAAATTATCATGGGTGGCCTATTGGATTCATGGGAAAACTTTTGTGGTGGTAACGAAAAAGAAACCCAATCTTTCTTATGTGATTTGTGGACCAAAGAATCCTCCAAATTTAATATTCGTTTGGATGCTTCGGTTTGGATGAATAGACCAATTTCTTCATCAATTCCTGCATCAATTGCCTATTATGCTGCGGAATTTCAAGGAGCTGATTTGGCACAGCAATACATAAGAAACTTACGTGAACATCTTTTTTTGAGAGGGAATGACATCAGCGAAAGGAGGCATTTAATAACATCAGCTGTAGAATGCGGATTAAATGTTAGTCAATTTATCAATGATTTAGATAACGGAAAAGCAAAGGAAGTTTTTGATTTAAAACAGAATTACAAAAGCTCTTTTTCGGTATTACATTATCCCACCCTTATTTTTGTAAATGAAAATGGCGATGTGGAACAGGGCAAAGATCCTATTAATGATTTTTCGCCTGCTGATTTATATTCAGATTGGGAAAGTATTCTTGATAGATTAACTCACGGAAATTCTAGAAAAACAGTCCGCACAAAGACTGTATCTGATGTTTTAAGGAAATACAATCGTTTATCATTTTATGAATTGTCGGTACTAACGGGATTGAATGATTACATTTTAAAACAACAAATCGAAATGTTATACCGTGAGGGAATTCTCATTAAAGAAAACCACGGAGAAATAAATTATTACAGAACCAATCAAACGTCTTATTATTTTAAAAAAGACGGTTATAGATTTGAAAATCCAGCAATTATTGGAGCAGGAGTTTGTGGAAGATATATGGCGAAATTATTGAGTCTTTCTAACATTAGTCCTAAAATTATCGAACGCCAAAATAAAGAAACATTTAAAGGATTTGGTTTTATTATTCTTAAAAATGGAATTGATGCCCTTGATGCTGTAGGATTGAAAAATGAATTGTTAAGAAAAAGCAACACCATCAATTTCTTTAAAGCAATAAATCCAGATGGTGATGTACTATTCGAGAAAGTCTTGGACAATTGTCTCGCGATTACAAGAGAAGACTATTACAATTTAATAGATCAATCATTACCTGAACTTCAAGTTAACTACCAAACAGAGGCAGAAAAAGTGGAGTTTAATGAAAATGGACAACTTTCAGGAATTCACTTGTCAAATAATAAAACTTTGCAAGCAGATGTATATTTTGCTGCAGACGGTATACGGTCTAAAATTAGATCACAGGTTTTCCCGGATTTTAATTTGGAAATGCTTCCGGAAAGAGAAATCGTTGGTTCTGCCTATTTGCCTGATCTCGATTTGCCAAAGGATCAATTTCTAAAAGTAATTGATATCGAAAATGGAAAAAATATGGGGTTTTTACCACTCGGCAATGGCCATTACATCTGGTTTTTGCAATTGAATGCAGATCTTTCTCCTGTTCATGATTCAAGTCCCGAGGGAATAAAGAACTATCTTAAAGAATCTACAGCGAAAATGCCTGAAGTCTTTCAGTTGATGGCTGAGCATTCCGATTATTCTAAAGCATTTGTATGGAAAGCAAACAGAATGGATTTACTTCCGGCGTTTCATCACCAAAATTTAGCATTTTTAGGTGATGCAGCGCACCCCTTACTTGCGTTTACTAGTCAGGGAGCCAATTCTGCTTTAGAGGATGCGGCTTATCTTTTTTCCATGCTTTCGTTTCAGCAAGCAGATGAAACCTTTGAGGACATTTTCAAGCGCTATTATGAAATCAGAAAGGATGCTATAGCCCATCATATTAAAGAAGGAGACACACTTTTAGAGAATTTTCTCCATATGAAAAGCAATTCCCATTTTATACTTCCCTTATCTGTTCACTGATGGATTTTTTTTCTGATAACAATGTAAATATTGAAGCGCTCAGGAAAAAGGCTTTCAATTACCGTTGGGCAACTTTACCTGAAGATGTGATTCCTTTAACAGCTGCTGATCCTGATTTCCCTGTGGCTAAACCAATCACAGATGCTATTTCTGATTACATTAAAGATGGCTATTTTTCTTATGGTCCTCCCGAAGGAATCCATGATTTTAAAAATGCGATCCAAAATTGGTATCGAAGAAGATATCAAGCGGATGTTTCTTCTGATTTTATTCTTCCGGTGAATAGCGCAGCATTTGGGCTTTTTACAGTTGCAAAAATGTTATTGAAGGCAGGAGATAATGCTATAATTCCTAATCCCGTAGATTTTTTATTTCGCAAATCAATTGAACATGCAGGTGCAGAAGTACGAACTGCGCTTTTGGATAAGGCAACGGCTTGTTTTGATTTGGATAATTTAAAAGAATTTGTTGATGCGAATACAAAAGCCATTTTTATTTGTAATCCAAACAATCCATTGGGGAGGTCAATTTCAAAGGAACATTTGAATGTACTGATTGCATTTGCTTCAAAACATGATTTATGGATTGTTTCAGATGAGATTTGGGCGGATATTGATTTTGATCATTCAGTTACCAGTATTTTATCCGATGAATTAATAGCTTATCCCAAAAGAATAGTTGTTTCAGGATTGTCTAAGAATTTTGGTTTGGCTTCGCTTCGCATTGGTTATGTGATTTGTCCAAACGAAAAAACTTTTGAGGAACTATTACACGAATCTGGGCATTTAACCACAGCCTTCGGTCTTTCTCCCCTTGCGCAAGCTGCAGGCATAGCTGCATTGAATGATTGTGAATTTTGGTTGGATGCATTTCTCGAACACTTGAGAAAAATGCGTCAACTTACCTTGGATTTTCTTGAACAAAGCAACTTGTTTTATCCTGTTCATCCAAATACGACATATTTGGTTTTTCCCGAATTTAAAATGCCAGTATCAAATATTGAAATGTGGTTAAATCAGTTGAAAGATCAAGCACGTGTTGCATTGGTTCCTGGAGGCAATAATTGGTTTGAATCCGCATCGGAAAACCATGTCCGTATTTGTTACGCTACTTCCGAAAAAATTTTAAATGTAGCCTTTGAGCGGATGCTAAACGCGCCAATGTTTCGAAACAAATAATTATCTTTCTTTTTTTGAAAATGCGTTTCACAAAATTAAATGACGATTCTTCTTGGTTATGGGAAATCAATGGTATTCGAATACTAGTGGATCCTTGGTTTACCCATTCACAAGTTGATTTGTTTCCTTGGTTCAGCGAACAGTTTCACTTAAACGAACAACCCGAAATTGAACAAATTCCGAGGCCTGATTTCATTTTTATTTCCCATCCGTTTACAGATCATTGCAATAAAGAAACACTTCTCCAATTTTCAAAGGATATCCCAATCGTTTCCAATGATAATATTTTGAAGAAGATTAACAAATGGGGTCATTTTCAAAATCTCATAAAATTGAATAAAGCGCCAATCTCAATTGATGAAATGAAACCCAAATCAAAATTAGATTTGGTACACAGTGCCTTTATTCTTAAATCATCGGAAGGAAATATCTTGTATGCTCCCCATGGAACAAACTTGAAAGGACTTCCCGAGGTAAACGTAATTATTACAACGGTATCCAAATATAAACTTCCATTTTGGTTAGGAGGTACCGTAAATCTGGGTTACGAAAAAGCAATTGATAATTTCGAATTATGTGAGGCCGATTGGCTCTTGTGTACCCATGATGAGCAGAAGATCGGTAAAGGTTTGGTTGAGCGATTGGCAAGGAAAAACTACACAACTTTTTTTGATGACCCGAGAATCAAATTATTAAAAACGGGTGAAACTTTCGAGTTGAAATAAAAAATGGCCCGTAGGCCATTTCTTAGCGGATCAATTAATGCACCAATAGTTTTGATGATCTGATGCCCATCGATGTTTTCACCGATAGTATGTAAATTCCTTTTTCCAAATTTTCAACACCAACAGTATGTGACGTTCCATC
>CANJNE010000050.1 GCA_947475275.1 Flavobacteriales bacterium
CATCGTATACCTTGTGTGATCAGTTTGGTAAGACATTATTCAAAGGAAATTTATTTGAAACAACCAACACCATCGACCTTACGAACCTCGCTAGTGGAATTTATTTTCTTTCGGTTGAAGGAATGGATGAGGTGGAAAGGGTTTTGAAAAATTGAGATTATGAGGAAAGTACTAACATTTTTGATGTTGCTTAATTTTTGGGGAATCAAGGCACAATACACAATTTCATACAGTCAACTTGAGATAATAACTTATTCTGTTAGTATAACTTATGAAGACAACACTTTTTATCCTGACTATTATTACACAGCCTCTGCACTAGCAACGCTACAGGCAAGATATGATTATTATCATGGAATGATAAATAAGGCATGGGGCAAGGTTAGTTTTTGTCATTTAATCAATGAAACCAATGAATTAAAGATAAGAAATAAAGATGTTGAAATTTCAAATTATTTAGCACAAAATGGGCATTTCCAAAGTGTTGATTGGGCTCAAAATGGGAGTTTTGCAGTAAAATTGAGCAATTGGATGACAAGTATTTTTAATGATGCCTATATTCAAAAAGAAGTCAAATTACTTCATGCGATTAATAGTGAATATTATAGATTAAAGAATAATTATCCAGATGACTTTTACAAGCGTGAACGTTATTTTGAGTTGGGAACTGCTTTAAATGAACTTAAAACTTGTGAACCTTCGGAAATTGAAAATATTTCAAGTACATATGGTTTGTATTAGTTTTGAATATTTTAATTCTAACAGACAAGCCCCCCCTACCCATTACTCACCCGCTGATCCAGTAGTTCGATGTTGAAATGAATTTTGGCATTCAGCGCTTTGAACACTTTGAGAATGGTTTCGAAACGGGCGTCGCTCATGTGGTTTTCAATTTTTGAAATTTGTGCCTTTTGAACACCAACCAACTTGCCCAATTCTTCTTGTGTTAAGTTTCTTTCCTTTCGCACTTTTTTAATGGCTTCCCCCAACAAATCAAGTCGTAATTCTTGTTCAAAGGCCTCACGAGAGATGCTTCCGGGTTTACCTATATACTTGTCGGTAACCTCCTCAAGATTGAGCGTTTTTAATCGTTTTTTCTCCATAATTATAAATCTTTAAAATAGTGTCGCATCATCTGTTCAGCCTTTTAAATTGCATCATTTGGGGTTTTATTTGTTTTTTTAATGATTCCGTGAGAAACGACAACCATCACCTTTTCACCATTACGCTTATCCCAAAAAGCAAAAAGCCGGTAATGTGTTCTGTTATACAGCGTTCTAAATTCCCAAATTTCAGGAGTTGTTTTTTTAAAAAGCTCACCATCTGCGGTAACCTGCGCTTTTCGAATATTATAAATAATTTTCTCTCTTGCCTTTGGCTCTTGTTCATCTAGAAACAATACAGCGGTTTCTAAAAATGTTACTTGAAATTTTGACTGAACAAACGATTCCCATTTTAAAGTTAATTGTTTCCTTTTAAGGAAACTAAGTTTTTAGATTAATTTTCAATCATATTTACGATATTTTTAATGACTACTGAATGTTATTCAATGAATGAACACATTTTCCCCTCATGTTCACAAAATCAAAAAAATAGACATGAGACTCAAAGAAAGGCGGAAAATGAAAAAGAAAGATTCCCTTACAACTCCATCCCCATCACGAAATCATCCATAATAAAGCCGCTGCCGATGTCAATAATTTCTTCTTTAAGGATGGAAAAGCCGTAGTTCTCGTAAAACTTTACCGCGGAATTGTAGCGGTTAACATTCAATACCAAGGATTGCATGTGTTCATGTTTTGCTTCTTCAGCGATATGATCCATTAGCATTTTACCATAACCTTTTCCTTGTTGATCTGGAAGTAAATACAACTTGTGTATTTTCGCCTGTCCCGCTTTAGGATGGTTCAACTCGATTGCCGCAAAACCAAGAAACTGCTCGTTTTCTTTGACAGCATAAAACCTTTGGCCGTCTTGAAATTGCTGCTCTAAGGTGTCTAGACTGTACATCCATTCGAGCATGTATTGAATTTGATCTGAAGTGAGGATATCTTTAAACGTTGAGGGCCACGTACGATGCGCAATATCCTGAACATTTAGTAGTTCATCAATTGACAACCTTACGATTTGTTGCATCATTGTTTAATGAATGATTCTTGCTCAATTCGACCTTTAACTTCAAGTCGTATCCAGTATTTTCCCGGGGCAAGGTCTGATACATTGATTTTGGCATCATTGATTTTTCGTTCTTGGATTTTCCCCATGGAATCTATAATATGTCCTTTTTCCGGAAGCTCATCGATGATGGTGAAGTGGATTTCATTACTGGTTGGATTTGGGTAAACCGTCCATTCCATTTCGTAATCGATCTTTTCTGTTCCAACAGTTATTAAAGCCAATTGCACTGCATGGTAGGCGTTGATTTTTCCCCAGCCCCATTGTGCACTGCCTGTAACAGGAATGATTCCGGTATTGGCGTCTTCACGAGCCGTTTGAATGATGATATCTTTAATTTGTTCCGCTGACAAATACGGATTGGCCTCTAATATTAATGCCACAACACCGGTAACCATTGGAGCAGCCATGGAGGTTCCTGAAAACTTAGCGAAAGGGTAATTTCTTCCGTTAAAGCTGATGGCAGTTTGGGAAGAATAAGAAGCATCTGTATATGAAGAAATCGAAGAACAAATAGCTACCCCTGGTGCAGCGATATCTGGTTTCAACACTTCATCATAACGCGGGCCAATACTTGAAAAAGATGCTATCGCACCACCAATTGGTGACCCACCTGGAGAGTAATATTTCGGGGCATATGCTGCAACGCTAATTAAACTGTTCGTGCATGATGGTTCACTAATTCCATAAAAATGATCACCATTAATAGTTCCTGAAGTAAACGTTGAAAAAGGCATACCCCAATTGCCTACATCGTTGGACAGTTCCGTTACGTTCCAATAATGAACGGTTCCGTTTGTGGCTTGAGATTTCAGAATGACACGTAACGACGTATTTGTATTTTTTACCCGAAATCGCATTTGGGGACGGTTATTTATAGGATGCGCTTGATCAGCAGAAATGTTGTACCAGATGGTATCGGTTCCTGCAACTAGAAAAGTATCAATATACGAAGTTGTTGTAAGTGTAGAATACATCGGTGATGCAGCCAACATCATACTTCCAGTATTGTTAAACACTTCGATGCCTGAAGCAAACGAATTGCCTTGTTCTCCCCAAGCATGGATACTTTGCCCCCACATGTTGGCATTTGCACCATAAGAATAGAACTCAACTCTGGATCTAATGGAATCGTTGTTGAATTGTTTTTTAATGTGAAAATTTACGTTGCCATTGTTCCCTCCAGAATTTGAAAAGATCACACCCAATTCTGAATAACCATCTATGGCCTGACTTAATAAAGAATTACCGTCTAAAGTTCCAAGGTGATAGAGCCCCCAGCTCATGTTGACAACGAGTCTCTTGCTTTCTGAAACAGATTTTTGATACATCCATTCCCATGCATCCAGCACTGCGGATTCATCCACTAAAAACGTAGTAAAAAGAAATTGTGCATCAAAAGCTACCCCTCTATATATTGTTCCCGCACCGCTTCCTCCAGCAATCCCTGCAACGTGTGTTCCGTGTGTGGCGTAACTGTATATGTTTGCTGTGTCACTACCTGCAGATTCAAATTCTGGCCAGGAAGAATATTCTGTACCATAATTGAAGCCTATTGGCGCAGGTCCGCTATTTTTGTATTGATCCCAGGCTGCCAAAATACGCGTGTTTTGTAATAAGGTGTCGAAGAACATGGGAGATGAATAATCAAAACCCCAATCCGTGATGCCGATAAGGACGTTCTTTCCTGTATAGCTTTGCGGTAGATTATACCCCATTTGTACACTATCAGCTCCAACATCGTGAACAGCTTTATCGAGATCAGGTTTAATCTTTCCAGCCAATTGAAGCAAAGAAATACCCGGGATGTTCTGCAAACTTGACAAATGATTAATCGGTATTTTTAAACTTACAATGTCATTTATCTTAGCGCCTACAATAATTCCCATTTGACGCAAAGCAGTTCTTGAAAAACTATTGTTTGCCATTCCCAAACAAGCAACATAAGAAATACCATCCCAAGAATATACCGCAAACCGTTCTTTAATTTCGTCGGACACCACACCCTTATTGGATTTAACGTCCTCTTGAATAATACTAAAATCTGCTTTAGGATTTGCCGGTATTACAACCTGACCCAATCCTTGAAAACCTAAAAAACAAGTAAGTAAAATAGCAAAGTACTTCATGCTGAATATTTTGATCAAAATTAACAATTCTCAGCGTTTTTGCCCTTAATTGAATCTACAATCTTAAAAAACGAAATACTAATTCCCTTAAAAAAAGTGAAAAAACAAAACCAATTTCTTAATGTCTTGTTTTTCTATGGATAAATTTATAAATTTCAGATTAGTTAAAAATTAAGAGAATGGATGCTGCCATTACCGAAGGTGTGAAAATTACAGTTCTTACCCAATTTAGGCCCGATATTTCCAATATTGTCAATCAAAATTTCTTTTTCAATTACAGGGTTCAAATTGAAAACAACAACCCCATGTCCATTCAATTACTTACCCGAGATTGGTATGTGTTTGATTCTTTGAATGATCCAAATTATATTTCAGGTGAAGGCGTAGTTGGCGAGCAGCCAATAATTCAACCTTCAGAATCATTTACATACATTAGCGGATGTGAGCTTCATTCTGAAATTGGTTTTATGCGAGGTTTTTATACATTCATGAACTTAGAAACCAATAAAAAGTTCAGGGTTTATATTCCTTTATTTAAATTGATTTATCCGCCGAGGTTGAATTAATTTTCGATTTTCCCAATTAGATTTATCAAAAAACTATCGCTTTAGAACGGGCACTTTTAATCTATTGATTAAATTTACTTCAACAAATTATCCAAGTCTATGTCAAATGCAATTTTCACCGTTCCGGTAGCCAAAAATGAACCTGTTAAAGCATATGCTTCAGGCAGTCAAGAAAGAGAAAGTTTAATCAACAAATACAAGGAACTATATAACCAAGAAGCGATTGACATTCCAATGTACATTGGAGGAAAAGAAATTCGCACAGAAAATAAAATGACGATTTGTCCACCTCACGATAAAAACAAAACAATTGGGTTTTTTAATTATGGTGAAAAGCTGCACGTAGAGCAAGCCATTGAAGCTGCGTTAAATGCAAAAGATGCCTGGTCTGCTTTACCTTGGGAGCAACGGGCCGCTATCTTTCTGAAAGCAGCGGATTTATTAGCGGGCCCTTTTCGTGATAAAATGAATGCTGCGACAATGTTGGCGCAGTCTAAAAATGTGTATCAAACAGAAATAGATGCTGCATGTGAGCTGATTGATTTTTTCCGCTTCAACGTGCAGTACATGACTCAGGTCTACAAAGAACAACCGGAGTCCTTGCCAGGAATGTGGAACCGATTGGAGTATAGACCTTTGGAAGGTTTTGTGTTTGCGTTAACGCCGTTTAATTTTACATCTATCGCTGCAAACTTGTGCGCAGCTCCTGCTATGATGGGTAACGTAATTGTTTGGAAACCTGCAGACAGCCAAGTTTATTCGGCACAAGTAATCATGGAGCTTTTTAAAGCAGCTGGTGTTCCGGATGGTGTAATAAATATGATTACGGTTGATGGTCCCGTTGCGGGCGATGTAATTTTTAAAAACAAACATTTTGCGGGACTTCATTTTACAGGTTCAACAGGTGTGTTCCGTCATTTATGGAAAGAAATCGCCAATAATTTGGAACTTTACAGATCTTATCCGAGAATCGTAGGAGAGACCGGAGGAAAAGATTTTGTAATGGTACATCCATCGGCAGATGCGAAAGAAGTAGCTACAGCTTTATCTCGCGGAGCATTTGAATTTCAAGGACAAAAATGTTCTGCGGCATCCAGGGCATATATTCCGATTTCGTTATGGAATGATGTAAAATCAACATTGGTAGAACAAGTGGGTTCGTTTAAAATGGGAACTCCTGAAGAGACTGGTAATTTTATTAATGCAGTTATTGACGAAAAAGCATTCAAGAAAATCAGTTCTTACATTGATTTTTGCAATGCTGCAAGTGATGCGGAGATCATTACAGGAGGAACCTATGATGATAGTAAAGGTTATTTTATAAGCCCCACCACTGTGCTTACAACTAACCCAATGTTCAAAACAATGTGTGAAGAGATTTTTGGACCTGTGCTCACCATTTTCGTTTACGAAGATGACAAATTTGAGGAAACATTGGATTTACTCAATGAAACATCAGAATATGCTTTAACAGGTTCTATAATGTCGAATGACCGCTATGCGATTCAGTTGGCAACAAAAAAATTGGAACATGCTGCAGGTAATTTCTATATCAACGACAAACCTACCGGGGCAGTTGTTGGACAACAACCTTTTGGAGGTGCTCGTGGTTCAGGAACCAATGATAAAGCGGGAGCAGCAATGAATTTATTGAGATGGGTTTCAGCAAGAACAATAAAAGAAACCTTTGTTCCACCAACGGATTACAGGTATCCGTTTTTGGGGTAATTATTGCTCATTTTTTATTGATTTTCTTAATTAATTCCTCAAGGTAATCAATTTGTACTTCTTGAATTTCGAGTAATTTCTTGTTTTGGTGAACAAGTAAGTGATCAATTTTTTCGCTCAAGATTTTGATTTCAAGTTCTGCTTTCAAGTTTACTTTATAATCGTGTTCACTTCTAAGCCTGTCTTTTTGTTCTTGTCTGTTTTGACTCATCATGATAATAGGTGCCTGTATTGCAGCAATACATGAAAGAATTAGATTCAACAAAATAAAGGGGTATGGATCAAATGGTTGCGATGTCAGAAACCAAATATTAACCAGAATCCAAATAAAAATGAAAGAAAAGAAAGCTATGATAAAAATCCAACTTCCGCCAAACGCCGCAACATTGTCTGCAATTCTTTGACTTATTGTTAATGTCCCCTCTATATCATCCTGAATATTTTCTGAAAGAATGGAATTGTTTTCAAAGGCCTCCATTACATCTCGGTCTAGAATGGCCAATTCACCATTTTCTTCTATAATTAAAGTGCTAATATAAAGCCTGCGGTATTGATTGAGTTCTGACAGAGAAATGAAGCTTTCTTTGTCAAAATCTGGATGCTCGGATGATATAAGAGCATATATACCTTCTTTAATATCGGCGCCCTTTACTTCCTCTCCTTCAGGAATAAATTGTTTATTCAAATGACTTATCATAATTTGACCCTCAGTTTTAATTAAATCTGTTTAAGGGTCAAGTAGATAAATTATTTACTCAAAAGGGTGATTTGAGGGTTTTTAAAGCATATTATCCATTGTTCTCCTCTTCTTCAACGTGAAGAATATGCAATAATCGATGTATGATTGGTGCAAAGAAAACGGCAGTGACACTTAAAAAAGCAACACCACTGTATAAAGCATAGAATGAAGAAAATAATTTGGCCGACGATGAGGTCATTTCAACAACGGGCCCCATTCCGGTTAATATCATGCAGGCCATGTGAAAACTGTCCAACCAAGAAATTCCCCCAAAATAATGGTATCCAATTGTGCCCAATAAAACAGAAAAAGAAATTAAAAAAAGTGCAAAAAGGCTGTACCTGCCCAATCTGAATAAAAAATGATGAAACGGTGTTACACTTTGGGTACGATTTTCGAATTTCGTTTTTTTCATAACACCGTTATTTTGAATTTTCTACATTTTTTTTAAAATTATCCAATATAGCTTGCCATCCTTTGCGTTGCAAATCTATTGGGTTTTCTGTTTCTGGGTCAAAGCAAACGGTAACCAAGGTCTTGTCTTGTTTTGCTTCAAATGTTACGATTACTTGGCGATCCAATAGGCCATAAGCTAAATGTTCCCCTACAACAATATCGGTATAAATTGCTTCAAAATCAAATCCAAAACTTCCATCACGCGCCTCCATTCTGGCGAGGTATTTTCCACCTACCTCAAGCTCATTTGAAGCATGCGGGCAATGCCAACTCGGATCTGCAAAATTCCAATTAACAATGTGTCTAGGATTGGTATAGTAATCCCAAACTTTTTCTTTTGATCCTTCAACCAAAGCCTCTATAATTATTTTTTCCATTTCAATATTGGTGTTATTTTACAAAATAACAAATTGATTTTAGTGTTTCTCCTTTTTTTTAAGCGGGTAAATTTGAAAACGCCGACTAAACTCTAAATAAAATCCCGAACCTCTAGATATTAAACCAACCCCGGATTTTACAACTTGTGAATTCAGGATGTATTCATGAACGAATTCTATTCTGCTAGCGATCCCAAATCCTTGAATGTAATAGGCATTTAGTGAAAACAAGTACTTGTTTTTTACATAAAAATCATTACTCAATCCTATTTTTAAAAGCCCATTGATTCGCCTTTCTTCAAATGGTTGGATATACGTTAATAATAGTATATCCCCGTTTGGATTGAGGGGCGTGTTAAACGCAAAGGGGAATGTTGCTGTCCAAGTATTCGTATTGATATTACAACCCAATCCTGCATGAAACCATGGCGTTAAAAAGCCTTTTTCTTTTGAAAGTTGCATGCTGTAATCTAAATTTATGCGCTTCAACCCTATTCCATAATACGTGCTCCCAAATCCAACATGCATATCACTATTATATGGTCGAAAAGTGGAGTGCGCCCCAAAATCAGCGGCATCTTTTGAATAGGTTAAATGGAGAAATCTGGTGTCGTTTCGAAAAGAGTAACCTAAGGATAATCCGTAACCAAAGGTAAGATGCTTCACAAAATTCGTACTGTAAGCCACCGAATACGGTTGGTAAAAATATTGGTTTCCGAGTCCTGCAGGTTCATTATTATTCAAATCTGCAGGATCCACAAATGCAATACTTCTTTTAAAATTGAGAATAGGTGTAATGTAAAATTTGTTTTGTGCAGCCGATTTATCAATACTGAAAAATAATACTACAAACCCGATCAGAACTCCAAATTTCTGCATCTCTAAAAGATTTTAGCCCGTTTATTAGGGCTTATTATTACCAACTAAAGTAATCTATTTAATCAGTTATAAATGCATTAACCTCAAACTTTCAACCCTTTTTCATTACGAAATAGGTTAGTACAAATTGAAATAAGGCGTCCTCTTCATCGAAGTCCCAATCCTTCAAGTCATCCATACTGTCGTAGTACTGAAACAAACTATCAAAATGGCAATACAAGACTTCCTGAGCAATAAGTCCGTAATTATCTTCATGATCTTCAATGTGCGATGGAAGTGATTCCTTTTGCACCAAGCCCAATAAATCTATTGCTGGTTTTGACTTTCCATTTGAGAATTCACTGAGTTTCAAACTCACTAAAATCAAATACTCTTTTTCCGTTATACAGATTTGATAATTTAAATCTCCACTTGAACCGGGCATACCAATCATGGCGTCGGGATGTGTCATTGTTCCAATATTGAAGCATTTGATGATTTCACTGTTTTTGGGTATTACGTGAACACCATTTAGAAAAACCTTTATTCCTTCTGAAGTAGTAATTGGAGTTTTTTCGTTTTTAGATTGTGGTCCACCTCCAATTACAAAAGTCTTGTTCAAAATATTCTGATTCAAGGCCAAGTAATTCATATAATCGCTATTTTTCATGATGTGTTTGTTTGATGAACTCAGGTTAAATGTTCTCAAATCGAAAAGTAACAAGAGGTATTTAAATCTCAAATCTCAAATAAAAAAGGCTGACTTAAAAAGCCAGCCCAGCGGTTTCGTGATTGGTGGAAGGTGAAATGTTTGTTTATATACGAAAGGTAATGTTGGTTTATAACATTCAAATATTAGGAAACTAATTGACAAAGAAAGTCAATCATAAAAAAACTATATTATTTGTTTACTGTAATTCTTTTTTGAAAGTTTTGGGCTCCTGAAATTGCACGGATAATGTATAAGGAGTTCTCAAGCTCACTTATGTCGATATTGAGTTCGTGATTTAATTGGATTTTAGAGATTTGTTTTACTATTTTTCCATGTATATCGCTTATCTGGACATCAAAAATTTCAGGTGAGTCAGTATAAACTGAAAATTGTCCTTTGTTCGGATTTGGATAAATATTTAGAGAATTAAACTGAACACCATCAAGTTCAGCTGGTAATGAAAAGCGCCATGTTTCTTTTAATCGATTCAAATTTTCGTTAATCCCAGAAGTGTAATAAATACTATTTGAACTAGAAAAAGCGACACCTCCTCTTCTTGCCGTCGAAGGAAGATTATTCACTAATGACCATGTATTCCCTAAAGGGTTATATTCCCAACAATCTGAATAAAAAACACTGGAATCATTGATTCCAAACATAATGTAGAGTTTAGCATTTAATACTTCTATTCCAGCATAAGTTCTGCCATCGCCTGGAAATGTTGCGATTGGTGCCCATGAATCGGTTGTAGCATTGTAGGAATAAAAATCTGAACTACTTTGATTTGCTTCATCTTTTCCAAAACCCAGATATCCAATGTTATTTATACCAATTGATGAGGCTCTCCATCGACAACCAAATGGAAGATTGGTTTTTTGTACCCACGAATTATTAGACATATTGTAAGCCCAAACTTCACTTAATGAGCTTTGTAAAGATGACTTTCCTCCCAAGATATAAGCAGTGTCACCAATTACAAAACATGATGCTCCGCTGCGACCTGCGGCTGGCAGTGCTGTTAATTCATTCCAGGAGTTTGTTAAAGTATCATATTGCCAAAGGTCATTTAAAAAAGTTGTTCCGTTGTAACCTCCAAAAAGATAGCCCTTTCCATTTTTGGAAAATCCAGAAGCATATTGTCTTTCTTTTCCAGAAGGAAGGTTCGCAATGGGTTCCCATGTTTCTTGGTTATGATCGAATTTATAAAAATCACCAAGAATAGACCACCAGGGTGTCATACCTGTTCCACAGTAAGAATAATTTCCAATGGTGAAAACGGTTCCGTCGTCCCTTTCATTTGCTGGAAAATCATTAATTTGATTCCAGGTTTGTGAAAATGAATGGTCAGCGATTAAAAAGAAAATGACTAATAAAATTCGCTTACCTCGGTTAATAGTTTCCATTCTCATTTACTTTTCAAAACAGTTATAAACTCCATTTTAATGAAAGTATTGTGAAATTTTCTTTACCTATTACAGCCAATTAAGATTGGGTTTTAATGATTTTGAATTGATGATTTATTTACAAATCCTAGAACTGCTTAATCAATGCAAAATATTCAACACTCTTTTTTAATTTAAACAAAGGAAGCGTCTCCATCAATTCTATTGCTTTTGCCTCGTCTATATCTTTAAAAATTAATATCGCACCATTTCTACCTTGTCTTAGAAATAAATGTTCTAATATGCCCTCTTCTTTCCATTTAGCAACAACTTCTTGCTCATGCTTTATTATTTCTTGAAAATTGCTGGGTAAATTATCGGTGTCGATAGTTAAAATTGCTTGTATATGGCTCATAATTTTGAATTTAAAAGTTGAGTTCTGAGTTCAGGAAAACGGTAAAAAGCTACGAAGAGCATAAATGTTTGAATAATACAAGGCGCAACAATAGAATGACCATGTTCCAAATGAGTTGCAATTGCACCTCCCATGTATGCCGATAACAGCAATGTTCCTAGTACTCCAGTTTTGGGAATGATAAAAAGCAGTAGGCATGTAATCTCAACGAGACCAAGCATCATGTTGGTATTCGCATCCAAGCCAAAACTGGCTGCCATCTTGAGCGCTTCTTCATTAGCAGTGAATTTCGAAATGGCACTTCCGAGGAATATAATGGAAATTAAACCAGTTAATACCCAATAAATAATTCGTTCTGTTTTTTTATTCATATTTGATTTTTTGTAAAGATTCTAAAATAAAATTATCTGTCATGGAAATTTTCAAAGAATGAACATTATTTCTTCGAAATCCATGTCTGTGAAAAGGGTCTTTTTCCGCCCATTCGACGGCTTCTTCTCTTGACGAGACGTTGAGCATTATAATACCTGTTGTATGACCAATTGGGTCGATCATGTTGGTGGAAATTAATTCGAAATTTGTTGGTCCAGCAAGAATTAATTTGTTTTTTGCTTTCAGTTCAGCACCCCAACGATAATGTTCAAGAAGAACAGATTTACCTTTTTCTGAGGATGGATTCTGCCATTTCTCCAAAGTTTCAGCAACGATCACGAAAACATCAAAGGATTTATCATTAAGTACTTTATTCTCCATAAAGTTTATCTATGATAAAAATGGATAATCAATATAACCGGCATCTTGTCCGCCGTACATGGTTGCCCTATCTGGTTCGTTCAGTTCTGCGTCGATTTCAAATCGTTTTGGTAGGTCAGGATTTGCCAAGAATAAAGTGCCATAAGAAATTAATCCGGCAACTCCCTTTTGTAATTCTGCTTCGCCGGATTCTTTGGTGTAACCGCAGTTGGCAATTACCGGATGTTCGGAAATTTTTCCAAATGTTTCCACAGAATCGCTAGGATAATTTGGGAATTTGTCAGCGGGAAAAGGAACATTCATTATATGAATATAGGACAATGGCATTTTATTGAGTTCATCAATCAATAAGGTAAATTGTTCAATCGGATTTTGATGCACAATACCGTTGTATAGACTAGTTGGAGATAAACGAATTGCTACTTTCTTTTCTCCTATCGCATCAACCATTGTTTTCACTACTTCCAACACAAAACGATTTCTATTCTCGTTACTTCCGCCATAAATATCATCACGTTGGTTGGCACTTTCTGATAAAAATTGGTTGGGTAAATATCCAAAGGCAGCGTGCAATTCTACGCCGTCAAAGCCTGCTTCGATTGCATGAATTGCTGCTTGTTTGTAGTCTTCAATGATTTGAGCTATTTCTTCAAGCGTTAAGGCTCTTGGCGTTTCGTAATCTTTCATTCCTTCCATGGTGAAATGTTGCTGACCCTGTATTGCAATTGCTGAAGGTGCAACTGGCAATTCACCATTTTTCACAAGAGAATGACCAACTCGGCCTGTATGCCATAGTTGAGCATAAATAACACCATTTTTTTCATGAACTGCTTGGGTTACTTTTTTCCAGGCTTCTATTTGTTCGCTTGTATAAATTCCCGGAGTAAGCGGACTTCCCTGGGCTTGTATGGAAATGTTGATTGCTTCAGAAATAATTAGGCCTGCACTTGCCCTTTGTTGGTAATAGGTTGCTGTGGAACTTCCAACAACTCCATTTATATCAGCTCGGGAACGCGTCATCGGTGCCATTGCCATTCTGTTGGTAAGTATGTGCTTTCCCAGTTTTATTGCTTCTAATAATTTCATGATTGTTTTTTGAATTTTTTGTAAATCTAGCCCTAATACTTTACTTTTGAAAGTAGTTACACCTTTGTATAGTAGTAACACAATTTAAAGTATTGATTGAAATTGCAGTTTTATGGAAAATAAAAAAATAAAAGTTTCTGAAAATGCCTGTTCATTGAGAGATGTTTTGGATATAATAGGAGGGAAATGGTCGATGCCGATTATTTATCATTTGTCAAAAGGCAAAATGCGGTTCAAAGAACTAGAGAGAAGTGTTGAAGGGATAAATACAAGAATGTTGGTGAAAGAATTAAAAAACATGGAGGTCAATGGAATCATTACCAGGAAAGTTTTTGCCACAGTTCCACCAATGGTTGAATATGCCTTGACTGAGAAAGGTGAAAAACTGTTACCAAGTATTATTTCCTTGCACAAATGGGGTCAAGAATTCGCGGATTAATCAATAATCCTTTCCTTTTTCTTGCAACAGATCAAACGCTTCAGTCCATGTTGGTATGGATTCAGATTCAAAACCATGGGTTCTGCCAGTTGCAATTTTATGAAAGGCTTGCATAGCTTTTAAATGAACTCCGGATCTCATAAAGTTGAGCATGTCTTCACGACTTTCCCAAGCTGTTAGCGTGCATTGATATCCTTTGATTCGTTTCACTTGGCAAAACTGAATCCCTTTGGCTTTATTCGCTTGGTTGAAGGATGGAATTGCCAATCTCCAGAATTTAAAAAAACTGACAAACCCTTTAGGTTTTAAGCCTGTGATAGATATGTACATCAAGTATTTTGTTTTTTAGTTTGAATAAAATAGGAAAGACAACCCAAGGCACCAACGCATACTGCCGCGCCAATAATGTCTAGCGTAACTACAATCAAATTGGTATAAAAATGACTGGAAGCGTACCAAAAGAAATCGGTCATACACGCTACTAAGACACCCACAATAGCGCTAAATGAGAATGCTTTGAATAAAGACGAAATCGCACTGTGATAGAGTATAAAATTGATCAAAAGTGAATACGCCAAGCATGACAAATACAGAAATAGAAAGCTAAAATCTTCAGTTTTCTTGAATCCAACGAGCTGTGTTGTGTGTGTATCTGTATAAGACCCGAGAAGCAAATCAAATATTAAAAATCCGAAAATCAGGTAAAAGAAACTACCAATCAACGTTGCAAAAGTGAGTTTTAAAATGCTGTTGTTCATGATTTTGAATCACACAAATCTAATCAAAAGTATCCACTTACTCATATATAGATAAACATCAGCAAAGGCTTTTAAACATTCTGTATGTTCATTTTATATTTAGTTTAGTGTTTCTAAAAAACAAGGTTTATGGCAACGCAATTTTCAATTTGTTTATGGGTACAAGATGCTAAAGCAACTGCTGAATATTACAAAAAAGTCTTTGCAGATTTTAAATTGATTTCAGAGAACCCGATGGCGATAGTTTTTGAAATAATTGGCAAGCGGTTTATGTGTTTAAATAATGGAGTACCTAACATGAAGTTCAATGAAAAAATTTCGTTTGTACTTACTGTAGATACACAAGATGAGATTGATTATTATTGGAATTATTTCACAAATGAAGGTCAAGCAGGTCAATGCGGTTGGCTTGAAGATAAATATGGTGTATCGTGGCAAGTGGTGCCGAGTATTTTAGGTAAACTCATGACGAATCCGGAAACTGCACCAAAAGCAACCTATGCCTTCATGCAAATGTCCAAATTCGATATCGCAAAACTGGAAGAAGCGGTGAAGTAGGGAAACAGTTTACAAATTTTTGAATATATCCTTGAAAAGGAAATGAGGTAAAAATAAAAGTGAGAGTCTTGTTCTCTTTTTAATCTCCTTCTCTCTATTTTAATTTGTCGAACCTATTTACCACTGATTTAAAGCATCTGAATGCTCTTTATGAGTTCATGCGCAGCAGAAACATTGATTAACGTTTACAGCTTTCCGACAGGTTAGGGCTTTTACCACGCCGCGAATCAAAACCGAAGGAAAAAATATTTGTTGTTTAGCAGCGCTGCTGACTTCGTAAGTCGAAGTAAGATCTATGAAGGTGCTTGCTTGCTGTTAGCTGACGTTAATTATTTCCAGACAAGCGAGATCATTATCTTTTAGAAATTCTTGCATTGTACCCATATACTTGCGAAGAATTTCCTCTATGTTTTTTGTGGTCTGATTATATGTTCTTATCCAAATGATTTTTGGCGGATGACCCCATACTAGAGAGAAGTCATAGAAGTCAGCATCAAACGTTACTATTATGTAATCATTTTCATTTGCATATTCCCATATCTGTTTGTCAGAATAATTTTCAAGTCCTAATACTCTGACTTGTTTAGATTCAGCTAAAAAGTCCTGAATATGATTGAGTAAGCGGTGTGAAATATTTTGATCAAACAGCAGTTTCATGATGCTATTCCCAAATGGCCTTCTCGAGATGCCGCATAAAATAAGCATGCATTAATTTGCTCATTGCTTAATTCAGGAAAATCTGAAATGATTTCTTCCCTGGACATCCCGTTTGCCAACCAATTCAAAACATCAGCCACAGAAATCCGAGTTCCTTTGATAATCGGTTTGCCAAATCGCTTTTCTGGATTAATCTCTAAATATTGCTTGATATTCATAAACACGAAGTTCGTAATTAATTGTGAGTTAAACAAGAGTGGGTTATGGAAGCTAACTAGCGTATAAGTACCATAGATATATGTATTTAAACCAAATGCTGGTTTTATTGGCCCTGAAACGCTTCCGTTTTCAAGGTTTAATTTCTTTCTTGATTAGGATATCGGACAAGTCACCTAAAACAAAAATAAGAATGACGCTTCTCGATCTCATACTCACTTTTATTTCGCTTCGTCAAATTTATTTTATCGAACCAATCTATTACTAATCTTAAGCGTTTGAATGATCTTTATGAGTTAATGCGCAGCAGAGACATTGATTAAGGTTTACAGCTATCCGACAGGTTAGGGCTTTTACCACGCCGCGAATCAAAACCGAAGGAAAAACTCGATTCGAAAAACTATTAGTTGTTTCTAAAAAAGATCTAGGCAGGTGATTGATAACTGTTAGACGGCTTATTAATTAAGAAATGGCTTTTAAGAGTTTCTTCGGATCCTGGCGATTATCCCAAAATCCCATAACGATTATTTGATCAGCAATAATTTTATAATACAAACTGAAATGCCCCATTGCGGATTCCCGTGCTTCAACAAATTCAGTTTCCTTGAACGCTTCTGGATTTTTGGAAATTACCTTTAAATGCTTTGCGGTAATTTCAATCAATTTCTCCGCATAAGTTGTCGTCTTATTCCTTTCTGTCCAATATCTTAATATCTCACTACGTTGTTTAGCTGCTGTTTCAGTCCAGACTATTTTCCTTTTAGCCATTCAAGGTCATATTTGTCAAGATCATTTTGAGATATTATTCGGCCATTTTGAATGTCAGCTTCGCTCATTTCGAGCATCAACTTCTGCTCCTTAGTCAATTTGATTTTCTCTTCTTGCACGGCACTATTATTAACCAAACGAAGTAAAGCCATCAAATAATCTTTATCTGATATTGTAAGTAGTTTGTCAATAATACCATTTCTAATTACATCAACTTGAGCCATTTCTTTTTTCTTTCTACTAAGGTAATACTTCGGTCTATTTTTTCCAAATCCCCGCTAGCAAAGTTATAAGCGCCAAAAATACACGCATACACCATATACTTGTTCCATTGCAGCCAGATCGCTTCCTATTTTGTCTTTCTTAATTTTAGGGTATTAAGGAGCTCGTTTCGAAAAATAAGTTTTGA
>CANJNE010000051.1 GCA_947475275.1 Flavobacteriales bacterium
AGCATCACGATTGTTATGATGCTTCTTTAGTTCACAATAATGCATGCACTGCAGATTGTCCAGGATTCTTGGGTTGTGACGGAAACACCTATTGTAATGCATGTGAAGCTGCTCGTGTTGGAATTGGACCGATGTGATGCATCAATAAACTTCTATTTCAAATTGGAATTCTTTTTTCTTTCCTGCTTCTAACCAAATTAGTCCTTTTTTATCTTTTAATTTACCAGAAGCGTCTGTGTCATCCGCCCATCCCCACCAAGGTTCTATACAGAAAAAAGGAGCATTCTTCTTCGTCCAAAACCCGACTGCAGTCCAATCTTGGCAGCGGAGCGTTAATATGGGATTGGATAATCTACAGAGGGTTACTTTATTGAATATTGGGGATTTGAAAACAATTGCATCACTTTCAAAATAGTCTGTTTTCAAATTGAAATCTTTATCTACCGACAAAAGTTCTTTTTCACCTGTATACAGACCATTATCTATCAAATGGTTGTGCGTTATGAATTTTTCTGGAAAACGCAATTGATACTCCTCAAGTTTCCCATTTAATTGAAAGCCTGGGTGCCCCCCTATTGAAAACGGAAGTAACTCATTACTTTGGTTAACAACAGTGTAGGCAACTAGTAATTGATTGCCAATCAATTCATACTTTATATTCAATATAAAATCAAAAGGATATTGTGATAAAGTTTGAATATTTGATTTTAATTGAAATATTGCAAATGAATCTTCCTTTTCAATTATTTCAAACCTTTGATTTCTAGCAAAACCGTGCTGCAGCATTTGATAATTCTCAGATTTCCATTCATATTGATTGTTCTTCAGCCTGCCAACAATTGGGAATAAAATTGGAGCTGATCTGTTCCAAAATGTTTCATCTACTTGCCAAATCACATTATCTTTTCCATTCGCATGTAGTGATTTTAATTCAGCACCGCCCAATGCGATTTCTGCTATGAGTTCAGGGGATTGTATCCTTATTATTTCGTGCATATTATTTTCAACACTTTGATGCTAAAATTAATATTTGCTATACATAAAATGCACAATAACAATTGTAAAGTTGTTTCTATTTTTCAATTCAAAACAAGTTATAAACAAGATTATCAATCAATTAATAAATTTCTTAAATTTATGTAAAACTATACCAAATGAAAAACTGGTACTTACTACTTATCACATTATTTTCTTCAAGCGCATTTTCTCAATTTGTGAAATATACAGAAATGCTTGGAGTGACGGAAAGACTTCAATCTGAAACGCCAATTGAAAGTATATCTCATCCTGAAGATTTCATTTATTCTGAGTTGATTGAAAAAAGAGATTTATTTTCGGCTCATTATGAATCGCAAAGCGGAAATATAAAATCTATTTTCAGCAATACGCCTATCCATTACTACAATGATTTAAATCAACTTGTTCCAATTCGAACTGAATTATTAAAAATTAACGAATCCATATATGGAGCATTGGAACAACCTTATCCAACTTTTCTTAAAACCAATGGTCAATTTGGACTTAGCCTTAAGAGTAAGGATCAAATTTATTTTGGTCAAATCGTATCAATATCAGAACATGAGCTTTTAAATCCTCAAATTAATATCGATATCAGGGGAATGGAATTATTGAACTTATCTAAGGGGATTGATAAACAATTGTACTTTTTGGAAAATAGTGTGAAATATTCCTATGTACTTACCGAGGAATTCGAAAACACAACAAATGACCTCACTATTATTGAAAAAATAGATGCACCTGAATATGTTTTCTTTGAAATGCCTCAAATAGAAAACGATAAATCTTCTGATTTTTCTATCAGTAACATCAATATTAAGGACCGCCGAAATGGTGAAATTTTAGGTCAGATAAACGTTCCCTATTGTTATGATGCAAATAAGAATAGCATATTGGGCTCATTTAAAATCCAACAAAAAGAAGATGGTACTTATTTAGAAATGAAAATCCCTGCTTCATGGTTGAACAGTCCAGAACGTGCTTTTCCTATTGTTATCGATCCACTTGTTAGCGGTCCTCCAAGTCAATGGAATGGAGGGAATATGCCTTCATGTTTCATACCTGCTTTCAATAAGGATAGTATTTTGGTTACAATTCCTGGAGGAATTACATTAACAAATTTAATTGTTGAAGCAAGTTTTTATGCAGACCCTTTTAGTGGTGCCGTAATGAGTCAGGGCAATATGTATTTCAGCACAAGTTGTGGTAACTCTACAAATTTCACTGTAACTGGTGCGAACGCAAATCTTGCAGGAACTGCTTATCTCGATAGTGTTAATATTCTTAGTCCATTAGCTTGCTGCTTACCCGAAAGATGCTCAGACACATCTGTTTATGTGCGCATGCACTTAGGCAGAAATGCATTAGGTGTTGGTTGCAATCAAACGTACATTCGTTATGACCAATTCAATACCCTCTGGCCTTTTCGCGTGACCATGTACGGAAGAACTCCTGAAGCCTATGGAAGTGAATGGAATGTTTCTCAAACGCCAATTTGCTCAAATACCTGTACTTTTCCTGCAACTGGTTATGCACGTTACGGTGTTGCACCTTATACTTTCACGCACCCTTGGTCAAATGAGGTGGTAGTTGATGGTTCAAGCACTGGTTGTTCTTCAGGTGCAACCAATCATGTATTTACTTTAACCAATCCCAATTGCCCTATTTATTGCGACAGTACATATACTGACCTGAGTGTTCCACCACCTGTAATTACTGATGCATGCGGAACAGTGATTCAGAATATTCCATTTAAAATTAAACCTATTATTCCAGCAGCAAATACTGTTGCTATTTATGATTCAATAATCTGTAATGGTTCCCCTGTAGTTATTAATCTTACTTCTTGTCTGCCAGGCGGCACAGTTTCTTATTTCGGAAATGGTCTTTCAGGTCAAGGTTCTATAGTGCAGGAAGTTTCTGTAATTGACCAACCTCTTCTAGTAAGCTACAATGCTTACACAACGCTCAATGACTGTGTTTCCGATACGAGTGCTATTAATATTACAATAGTTCCTTCACCTGATGCACAATTCAATATTGTTTCCAATCCAACAATTGTTGAAACACCATTTAGTTTTATTGACAATTCAAGTTCATCTGGTTCAAACATCATCAATTGGAATTGGTACATTAATGATAGTTTAGTTGGGATTAATAATAGCTATAACTCAGTAATAAACACCATTGGAAATTTCCCTGTTTGTTTAGTAATTAATGACAATTTTGGTTGTCAAGATAGTATTTGCCAAGTACTTGAAATTGTTCCTGCATCCATCGAGAATGTAAATATTATCACACCAAATGAAGATGGTGTAAATGACTTTTTATCCTTTGAATATTTAAGTTTTTATCCGGATAATGAAATCTTTATTTTCAATCGCTGGGGGAATGAGTTATTCAGACAAAAAAATTATCAAAACAATTGGTCTGGATCTGAATATGATGAAGGTACCTACTTTTACTTGCTCAAGATCTATGAAACAGGTGATGAATATTCTAGCTTTTTCTTTTTAGACAAGAAAAATTAATTTAGCAGTCATGTATTTTGCCTTACCGATAACTTTAATTTTATTTGCGAGCGCTTATTTCGTTTATTTAGCGCTTATCAAAAAGGACAAACGCAAGATTAAAAAGCCATTTTATCTGACATTGGCTCTTTTGGGAATATATTTTCTTGTTTTGTCCATAGTTTTCTTTAGTAGTTACTGATGCGTTTTATTAGTTTTTGTTTGGCATTTCTTTTTTCAGGTTTCTCTTTTTCTCAATTGATTCCTTCTGTTTCCTCTGGGACAATTGAACACATTGAGTCTTTTGAATCGAAATATGTTGATTCAAGAACTATTGATGTTTGGTTACCGGATAATTATTCAGTATTAAAAAAATACGCTGTTTTATACATGCATGATGGCCAAATGCTTTTTGATTCAACCATCACCTGGAATAAACAAGCCTGGGAAGTGGATCAAGTTGCTTCAAAATTACTCGATGAGAATAAAATTAAAAACACCATTGTTGTAGGCATTTGGAATAATGGTAAAGCGCGACATGCCGAATATTTTCCTCAAAAACCATTTGAATCACTTTCTGATTCGAGCAAACTGAGTTTAAGTAATCAATTGCAAGTGGCTGGTCGGACCGACTCTTTGTTTTCTCCGGTTTCGGATTCTTATTTAAAATGTATCGTGGAGGAAATTCACCCGATGATAAAAGCCACTTATTCCATCAAAAAAGGAAGAAAAAATACATTTATTGCGGGTAGTAGCATGGGAGGTTTAATTTCGCTTTATGCCTTATGTGAGTATCCTAAAGTTTTTGGAGGCGCAGCGTGTATTTCCACCCACTGGCCCGGAGTATTTACTGTGGAAAATAACCCTTTTCCTTCTGCCATGTTATCTTATATGAGTAGCTCTTTACCCAATCCTCAAACGCACCTTATTTATTTTGATTGCGGTGATCAAACCTTAGATGCACTTTATCCAGATTTTCAAAATAAAGTTGACTTACTTTTGCAAAAAAAAGGATTCAATAATCTTAATTGGATCACGCGTTATTTTCCTGGTGCCGACCACAGCGAGGTTTCCTGGAGTAAACGACTTGACATTCCACTTTTATTTCTTCTTGGTAAGTAATGACGTAAATAGTTTACGATTTCTACTGTTAATTTTGCCGAATAATTGTTGATTACTTTTTAATCATTTTATGATTATTTATTAATCCAATTTAAAACTAATTTATAATTTTGGAGTAGTGAGAAAGAGGTGAATTCCACCTTTTATCTTCCAAAGTTTTACGATATGCAGCCTTACTTGAATTTAAAAAACATTCACTATGGCTGGTTTGCGCTCAATAGTACACATGGATCTCGATACGTTTTTTGTATCGTGTGAACGGCTTTTAGACAGTCGTTTGATAGGAAAACCCATACTCATCGGTGGCACTAGCGACCGAGGTGTGGTAGCTTCGTGTAGCTACGAAGCTCGTAAATATGGAATTCATTCGGCCATGCCGATGAAAATGGCAAAAGAACGTTGTCCGGATGCGATCATCATCAAAGGCAATTCGAGTACGTATTCGAACTATTCAAATATGGTAACCGAAATCGTTAAGGAAGCTGTGCCTGTTTACGAAAAATCTTCTATTGATGAATTTTATATGGATCTCTCGGGGATGGATAAATTCTTTGGAACCATGAAATACGCCAGTGAACTTCGAAATAAAATTATCAAAGAAACCGGCCTTCCCATATCATTTGGGCTTTCTGAAAACAAGACGGTATCTAAAATTGCAACAGGAGAAGCAAAACCGAACAATCAACTGATGATTTCCTATGGACAAGAAAAAGATTTTTTAGCACCATTATCGGTACAAAAAATACCTATGGTTGGTTTAAAAACTTACCAAACACTTTGCAATCTTGGTGTAAGGAAAATTCAAAGTATTCAGGAAATGCCTGTAGAAATGATGGAAAGTGTACTTGGTCAAAACGGTATCGGAATCTGGAAAAAGGCGCACGGCATTGATCATTCCAATGTAGAACAATACAATGAAAGGAAATCCATTTCAACCGAGCGAACTTTCGACTACGACACCATTGACGTGAATAAGCTAAAGGGTATCATGGCAGCCATGGCTGAAAATCTTGCTTTCCAGCTGCGGCGTGGCTACAAACTCACAGGATGCGTAACGGTCAAAATTCGCTATGCCGATTTTCAAACCCAAACGCTACAAAAAAAAATTCCATATACAGCTGCAGATCATGAACTCCTACCTATTGTTGCTGAACTTTTTGATCGTATTTACAGCAGAAGATTACTCGTACGACTAATTGGCGTGCGCTACAGTGCGCTTGTTGGGGGAAGTCATCAACTCAGCCTTTTTGAAGACAGTCATCGTTATTCAGCACTCTATGGTGCAATGGATAAAATACGTCTACGATTTGGTGACAGAGCCGTGATGCGTG
The DNA here is from genome assembly GCA_947475275.1 of Flavobacteriales bacterium. GTDB lineage: Bacteria > Bacteroidota > Bacteroidia > Flavobacteriales_D > Crocinitomicaceae > M0103. Next base: position 5,981 of record CANJNE010000051.1, read on the forward strand.
CCATTGGAATGGACGCTCGAACCATTGGCAGATGGAACCCATTCAGTGGCGAACCGCCTCCATTACTTGCAAACAGAAGAATCTAAAATCATTAAAAAATATGTTTTGTAAGTCTTGCTATAGCCTGAAATATGGGATATTAACGCCCTCTGAAATCATAGAATGGGCCATTAATAATGGCATCCAAACGCCTGTGCTTTGTGACATCAATTCCAGTACAGCGGTTTTGAGTTACGTCAGAGAGGCACAAAAAAAAGGAATAAGACCGATTGTTGGCATCGACATCAGAAATGGTATTGAATGTAGCTACCTAATTATAGCAAAAAACAACAGAGGCCTTCATGAAGCCAACCACTTCCTTTCAAAACACTTGCATAGCGGAGAAGCGTTTCCAGAAAAACCACCTTATTTGGCGAACTGCTTCGTGATTTATCCATGGGAGAAACAACCTATATTACTTCGCGAAAATGAATTCATTGGCGTATCCTCACAACAGCTGAATCGTTTCAGAATGAGCAAACAACAATCATTACTCAAAAAGGCAATTGCCATGGAAATGATGACCTTTCGAAACAAACGAGATTTCAATACCCATCGCTTGCTTCGGGCTATCGACCTCAATATGCTGCTTTCCAAACTACCCCAAACAGCACAAGCATCAGAAGAGGAAAAATACCTTTCCAATGAAGCATTAGAAGCACGTTTTGTAAACTATCCCGAATTCTTGGAAAAAACAAGAAAACTAGTTCAACAATGCCACATTCAATTTGCATTTGGTGATGATGCACTTCCTCAGAATGTTGCTACATATACCGGAACAAAAGAAGGGGATTTGGAGCTCTTGCGACAATTATGTGCAGAAGGTTTAGACTACCGTTATCCACAAATGACAGAAGATATTGCCATCCGAATCGAAAAAGAAATTGAAATTATCGCAGAGAAAGATTACTTATCGTACTTTCTCATCACCTGGGATTTAACTGCTTACGCACGCTCCAAAGGTTATTTCTATGTAGGAAGAGGCAGCGGTGCAAACAGTATTGTTGCCTACATTCTTCGAATCACTGATGTTGATCCGATGGAATTGGATTTATACTTCGAACGGTTCATCAACTTGTATCGGAAGAATCCACCAGATTTCGATATGGATTTTTCTTGGAAAGACCGTGATGATATTACACGATATCTATTTGAACGCTATCCAAACACTGCGCTACTTTGCACTTACAACACTTTTCAATACCGCGCAACCTTAAGAGAAGTCGGTAAAGTATTCGGACTGCCCAAGTCGGAAATCGATTTGCTTTGCAAAGAAAAATTTGATTTCAACCGACTTGATCAATTGTCGCAGCTTGTGGTAAAGTACAGCAGCTATATCAAAGGACTTCCCTCCTACCTCAGCGTGCATTCCGGAGGTATTGTGATTAGTGAAAAACCAATTACTTGGTATTCAGGGACATTTTTGCCTCCGAAAGGATATCCGACCACTCAATTCTCCATGATGGAAGCTGAAGATGTAGGACTTTTCAAATTCGACATTTTAAGTCAACGTGGACTTGGGAAGATTCACGAGACATTAGAAATCATTACCTACAACCAGCCGGAAAATCTACCACATGACATTCATGACATTTCCTATTTTAAAAAAGATTCAAAAATAAGAGACCTACTTTTACAAGCAAAAGCAATGGGTTGTTTTTATGTCGAATCTCCTGCAATGCGCATGCTGATGGTAAAACTTCGTGTAGATAATTACCTCGGTTTGGTTGCTGCAAGTTCAATTATCAGACCTGGAGTAGCCCAATCGGGAATGATGCGGGAATACATTTTACGTCACCGTTATCCCGAAAAACGAAAAGAAGCGCATCCGATTTTGCAAGAAATCATGCCAGACACTTACGGTGTGATGGTTTATCAGGAAGACGTTATTAAAGTCGCACATTATTTTGCCGATTTAAGTCTAGCAGAAGCAGATGTATTGAGAAGGGGAATGTCTGGAAAATTTCGATCACGCGAAGAATTTGATAAAGTGAGGGAGCAATTCTTTGGTAATTGTCAAAAAAAGGGCATCAAGTACGAAGAAATCGCTGCAATATGGATGCAAATAGAAAGTTTTGCCGGTTATGCATTCTCCAAGGGGCATTCTGCTTCTTATGCAGTAGAGAGTTACCAAAGTCTTTATCTCAAAGCACACTATCCGTTGGAATACATGACTGCGTGCATTAACAATTTCGGAGGCTACTACCGAACAGAAGTTTACGTGCATGAAGCCAGAATCTGGGGAGCAACAATTTTGGCTCCATCTCTCAACGAAGGCGATTATTTGTGCATATTGAAGGGAAAACAATTGCTACTTGGATTTATCCTAGTAAGTGGCATTGAATATACTGTGATTCAAAAAGCACTAAATGAACGCCGAAGAAACGGAAATTATCGCAACTTCGAAGATCTGATAAACCGCGTTTACATTCCCTTAGAGCAATTGTCGTTGATTATTCGCATCGGCGGATTGCGCGATTTTCCAGAAACCCGAAAAGAACTTTTGTGGAAAGCACACCTGTACCACAATAAAGGTAAAAAAGATGAGCATATTCCCAGTTTATTTGAGACTTCTCGAAAAACTTACCAACTACCATCACTCGATGAAGGCAAACTAGAATTAGCTTTTGAACAAATGGAATTGCTCGGATTTCCGTTATGCAATCCTTTTGATTTACTCAAAAAAGAACCCGAAACACATGTATTGGGAAGTGTAATCATCAAATGCTTGGGATCAAAAATAAAAACCTATGGTTACCTCATCGCGCTCAAGCAATCCAAGACATCGAAGGGTGAGCGCATGTGTTTTGGCACTTTTATCGACCGAGAAGGAACCATAATTGATACCGTTCATTTTCCTGAGTTGACGAGGAAGTATCCTTTTTATGGAAAGGGTATTTACCTACTCGAAGGTGTTGTAACTGAAGAATTTGGCTACTATACTATAGAAGTCAGTCGGATGTTCAAAGAAGCGTTTATTGAAGATGTACGATTTAGTGAGGAGGGGGAATTCAAACCACCTCAACCAGCATAAGGCAAACGTCATCTACTTGTTGCAAATCGCCTTTCCATTTCAGGAATTGTTCTTTCATATGATGTTTTTGGTCATCAAGGGTAAGATCTGCGGTGTTTAAAAGATGTTTGAGTAAGGCTGCTTTTTTCATTTTTTTACCTTTAGCACCTCCAATCTGATCAGCGTAACCGTCAGAAAAAAGGGCGATACGGTCTCCAGGAAGTACTTGAAATTCAGAAAAAGTAAATGGTGCATGCGAATATGATTTGCCAATAGGGCGACGAACCCCTTCGATTATATACATCACGAATTGATCATCTGATATGCGTTCTTTTAAGGTTTCAACATCTTTCAAATTCGCCTTTTCACGAAGAATAAAAGCTGAGTGATTTGCACCAGAAAACTGAAGTACTTTTTTATTGTTATCGAGTCTACAAAAACTCAAATCCATCCCATCATTCATTTCAGAAATTCCTGCTTCCAGGCTGGATGTCATTAACTGATTGATTTCGGTAACCAAAACAGAAGTATCATTTTGATTTGATGAAGCAATGGCTCGATCGATGGCATTCATACCAATCAGTGAAACCATGCCTCCAGGAACCCCGTGCCCAGTACAATCAGCTAAGCCAAAAAAAGTATAATCAGCAGAAGTATGGTAAAAATAAAAATCACCACTTACCAAATCCTTAGGAAGGTACAAATTGGAAAACTTTAAATTGGGATGAGTAATCTGATTAAAATTAGGTAATGACGCCTTTTGAATATATGTCGCATATTGAATGCTATCCATAATTTCTAAATTCTTTATTGAAAGCTCTTGAAGCACATTTTTCAAAGAAATATTTGTCTCTTCAATTTCTTCGTTCTTTTCATTCAGCAATAAATTGGCTTTTTTACGACTTAAATTAATTTTCCATAATAGAACAATAACTGCCACAGCGAATATACCCCCGAGTAAAGCAAATAATAAAATGTTCTTATTACGCTGATTTTTCAATTCCAAAGAATCGTTTTTCAAGCGCTCTATTTCTTGGCTGTTCTTTAGATTTTCAATCTCAGATTGTTTTTTCTCAGATTCATGTTTAGCCTCAAGATCTTTTAGTTCAATTGCTTGATCTGAAAGCTTTAATTTTTCGCTAAAATTGAAGTGCTTTAATAAATATTCATAAGCTTTATCGAAATCATTTAATGCTGCATATGCCTCACTTATTCCTTTGTATCCATTAATTAAAGAAACCGAATCTTTTAATTTTTCTTTCAAATTATTCGACTTCATAAAAAACTCAATCGCTTTTTTGTAATCCTTTAAATCCGAATATGTGTTAGCTATATTGTGGTAGTTGAATGATTCCCATTGTTGATTTTTGCTTTGAATATTCATATCAAGCGCTTTAAAAAAGTACTCCAAAGCTTTGTTTTTGTTTCCCTTTCGACGTTCAACATTACCAAGGTTGTTATAGTTCCCTGCAATCAAACGCTGATTCCCCAATTCGTTCGCTAAGGTCAAACTCATTTGGTAATAAATTAAACTTTCATCCAATTTATCTTGATCTTTCAAAGCATTTCCAAGACTTATAGAGGCATTTGCTATTGCCAATTTATCATTAATCGCTTTTGCATGAACCAAAGAAGACCGCAAATACTTTTCTGCAGTTTCAAATTGATCTAGCTTCAGATAGGTGGTTCCAATATACTTTTCGAATACAGCATAATTAAGCTGGTTACCAAGTTCTTTCGATTTTTTTAACCCTTGATGAAAATACTGAATTGCTTTTTCAAAATTATTTTCATCCACCTCAAGATTACCAAGAGCTTTATAAATGATTACTTTAAACGTACTTTTAATTTTATGTATCGATTTATAGAGGGATGTAACATGATTTTTTGAATTTTCCTTATAATCAAGAGAATCGTATATATACAATTTCCACAATTCGACAAGCTCTTTATCCGAAGTTTTGGACTCAGAAAGGGTTTGAATACTTTTTAAAACTGAATTGGTATCTGAAAAATTAATTTGCTTCGTAAAAGAAGGAATTGGATCTTGTGCAAGAACCACACTTACAAACAAAATACTGGTAAAGAATAAGATAGTCCTCATTACAAAGCTAATTTAATATTTTTTATTGATAGCATTTAAGTATTCACAGCACAGTTAGCACGAGATACCTTTAATTTATTTGAATTCCATTATATTTGCATTTATAAGCCCACGTGGTGAAATTGGTAGACACGCCATCTTGAGGGGGTGGTTCCAACAGGTGTGCTGGTTCGAATCCAGTCGTGGGCACCAATCAAAAGTCTGGTTTTACCAGACTTTTTTTATGATACATCGTTGAAAGCTTGCTTTCATAAGTAGTAGCATAAAAAAGAAAAAGCGACGCAGGAGTTCACTTTTTAAAATCTATTCAAACAAGAATCCATTGCAATTGTTAAGTTCCTATGAAAGCCTTTCTTGTTTTTCCACATCAACTTTTTGAGGACACCCCAGTTAAACAGAATAATTGCCACATATTTATTGTGGAACATGAACTGTTTTTCAAACAATATCTATTTCACAAACAAAAGATTATTTTCCATAGGGCATCGATGCGCTTTTACGAAGCATTCTTAATTCATAACAATTACAAAGTAAGCTATTTCAGCAGTTACGAAAAGGAAAATCAAACAAGCGGATTGATATCTAAAATCAAGTCTTTGGGTTATTCACAAATTGAATTATACCATCCCAATGATAATTGGCTAGAAAGACAACTCCAAAAAGAATGTAACAATCAGCAAATTGAAATTTCCTTTTTATATAGCCCTGGTTTTATAAATAGCAATGGCGAAGACCTTTCAAAATTGGGAACTAAAATCCCCTATTTCCAAACAAAATTTTATATCGAACAGCGTAAAAAATTAAATATATTACTTGACTCAGAAAAGCATCCCATTGGTGGAAAATGGTCATTTGATGCTGACAACAGGAAACGCATACCAAAAGGGTTAGAAATACCTAAACTTGGTTTTCCAGAATCGAATACTTTTATATCAGAAGCCATTTTATACACAGAAAAGTACTTTGCAAACAATCTTGGATCAAGTGAGGCACCTTTCCATGAGAATAGCCTTCCTATTTTTTATCCGATAACTTTTGATGAAGCTCGAAATGCGCTGAACAACTTTATTGAAAATAAACTTGAATCCTTCGGAGATTACGAGGATGCTATTGTAAAAAATGAAAGTATTCTTTTTCACAGTGTCTTGAGTCCATTGATTAATTCCGGATTATTAACACCAATGTTTGTGGTTAACGAAATCGTTCGTGCATTCAAAGAAAGAAACATTTCAATCAATAATATAGAAGGATTTATCAGACAAATTATAGGTTGGCGCGAATTCATTCAACTCATTTATCAGCAATCGGGTAACATACAACGAACAAAAAACTTTTGGAAATTCACGAATCCGATGCCTAAAGCATTTTATACCGGCGAAACCGGCATTCCTCCCGTCGACGACGCAATAAAAAAACTTTTAGCCACGGGTTACAACCATCATATTGAACGCCTAATGGTTTTAGGAAATTTCATGTTGCTATGCGAAATCCATCCAAATGCCGTTTACCAATGGTTCATGGAACTGTATATAGACGCCTATGATTGGGTGATGGTTCCCAATATTTATGGAATGTCTCAATTCAGCGATGGTGGAATGATGACAACAAAACCATACATCTCCGGCTCTAACTATATCCTCAAAATGAGTGATTACAAAAAGGGCGATTGGCAAAAAATATGGGATGGCCTTTTTTGGCGCTTCTTAAGTAAAAACGCAATTGTTTTTTCTAAACATCCAAGATGGATGATGCTTATAAAATCTTGGGAGAAAATGGAACAATCAAAAAGAGAGCAGCACCTTCAAGTGGCTGAAAACTTTTTAAAGAAAATTCATCAAAACAATTAAAACTGCAGAAATCTTATTCTACCACTACAGGAAGGGTCTTAGAATCCGTCTTTTTGCCATTCTTTACGTTGAGTGTAACATTGTACTCTCCAATTTCAGTGAATGCATATTGCTCAACCACAGTATTCCCGTCACCAAAAATGTATCCACCTAAACCAACATTTGACCAAGTGTATGAATCTGCATCACCTGTGCATGCCGCATTAACTGTAATGGTGTCACCAGCAAGAATAAACAAAGTATCATCTTGATTCCAAGTATTGTTATTAACTGTAAAGCATGCTACAGGTTGTTTTTTACAAGCTACAACAACAAAAAGCGTCAAAGCGATTACGGATAAATATTTGGTTGTTTTCATTCAATTTATGTTTAATGGTGAAAAGCCTATCAATATTACGAAATATTTCTAATAACGTCAATTCAAAATAACAAGTTGGCGTTGAATAATTTTTTCGGAATCATTCTGTATCAAAACTTGATAGGTGCCTTTATTGATATTTTGGGGGAAGGAATAAACATTTTGAGAATTGGTTATTTGTTCTTCGTCTATCAACTGACCTTGAAGGTTAAACAGTTTTAAATAATACTTTTTATTTGCAAAATTGTAGGGAATTTCGATTGTTACCTCACCTGCAGTAGGATTCGGATAAATGTTAATTGCATATTGATTTTGCAATTCAGATATCCCCACAGGAGCATCATAATAAACCATTATTCTAGAGCAAGAATCATTTGAAGCACACTCGTATTGATTCAAGTGAATTTCAACAATTGCAGTAGTATCAGCAAGCCAATAAAGAGAAGATTGCAATTCACTTGGTCCAGAATCATCTCCATAACCCAACACCTCTCCTGTAGAAAACCGCAGCGTTAATTGAGAATCATAATTTACATTTGATCCATCATATTGCCTGGTAGAAAATGTATAAAGTCCTCCCTCTATAACATTTACCTTGGCATAATCACCGGCCTGATTGCATGAATCTATTGCTACCCAAGTATTTGGGATAGGATCAAACGTTATAGACGGATAAAGATTGGTATTTAAACACCCTTGAGCGTTTGCTATATTTGTCCCTGAAAAACAAATTATAATTAAAACCTTAATCAATAAATATTTTTGCATGCGGTTCATTTGATGTCGAAGTTAAGCATTCAAAAGCAATTATTCAGCATTCAATCATTTTCAATTTTCCAAACAATAATGCGCTTATCATCAGAACAAGTTGCAAAATGGGTGTCATTCATTCTGCATATAGCATTCACTGAATGGAGGTGCCCACCTAATTTCCTGTCGATTCTTGTTTCCAAAGTAAGGTTTTCTGCATTCCAAATTTTCACTGTTTTATCGCGACTGCAAGAAATAATCTTATTTAAATTCTGCAGATACACGAGATCATAAATAGCATAATTGTGTGCAGGAATTTCTCGAAGCATCAAGTTGGATTCAATATCCCAAAATCGAAGCATTGCATCTTTACCCCCTGAAAGTAAAGATTTACTTCCAATAAAACATACTGCATTTACGCCGCCTTCATGCGCTTGAAAAGCGTTTATTTCATTAAAAAATGTAGTATCCAACATTCTGATTTTTCCATCCTGGCAACACACAATAATTGAATCACCGTTTGGTGAAACTGCCACCCTTCTAATTTTCCCAGAATTTAAGGGGATAAATACTAACAAATTAAAACTCTCAGCATCCCAAACACCTATATTACCCGATGCATCACAAGTATAAAATTGTTTTTTAAACGTATTTTCAGCGATATAAAAAACAGCCGATGTATGCTGTTGAATAAATCGCAATTCTTTTTTTTCTTCTATATCGATAACATGAATTGCACCATTAGACAAGCCCATGATAAGCCATTTGCCGTCAGTAGAGAGTGTAACCGAATAAACTGGATTGTCAGCTTTAATGGCAAATTTGTCTTGAGTACCATTTTTTAAGTCCCAACGGGTAACAAAATGATCCGCACTAGCAGAATAAATGAAATCATTGTCATACGCCACACTATAAACAGCAGCGTTATGTCCGTTAAACTCTAATACCTTGTTGGAATTCATTATTCATCATCATCACCTTCTAAGTCTAATTCATCATTGACTTGTTTCAATCTTTCTGCATAATTCGAAGGCATGAAATCAAAGAATGTATCACCTCTTAAACCCAATCTTAAACACTCCAAAGGTATCATTTCATGCGGACCGATATTCCCTAAATTCACTTCAGCGCCAAACAATTTTATGAACCAAACTTGCTGATTTTTCTGCGGTGCTTCCCAAAGAATTTTTTCTGGAGCAACTTTAGCTATAATACGATTAATTAACATTGTATGAGCTGTTCCATTAGGTCTAAATACTCCAACATTTCCAGCTTCTCTCCCTTCCGCAATTACTTTCCAGCTTCCAGCTTGTAATTCGGTGCTCATCATTTTGATCCATTTTGCAGGAGAAATTAAAATCCCGGCATCTTTAGATCCAACTTCTGACAAAACGCATCTATCTTTAGACATGCGGTTAATCAAGTTGCATTTTTCATCGTGGTTGATGATGATTGAACCATCAGAAATCTCAGCGGTGTCCAATTTATATTTATCTAAAACCCTCAGATAATCTTCAAATTTTCCTCTTGCATAAAAAGCCTCGAAAAGTGTACCTCCGAAATAAGGATTAATTCCGGCGTCTTTATACAAATCTATTTTCTTTTGGAGATCATTTGTTACGTATGACGTCCCAAAACCAAACTTTACTAAATCAGTAAGATGTCCTGAAGCTTCAATAAAGTTCTTTGCCTCTGTATAACTCAAACCTTTATCCATCATCATGGTAACGCCTTTTTCACGGGGTTTCACACTGCGTTCAGGAATAAATGGTAATTCAAAATTCATCATGCTAAAATTTTTAATCGGTCAAAGTTACGAATTCTTGAACATTTAAAAGCGAAGGGTTTATTTCGAACAATTCCATTGCTTTAGATTGATTTTGAACAAGACATTCTTTAAAAAGCACCAGGGCTTCTGATTGCCGACCTAGTTTCCATAAAAGATTTACCTCAAGTACTTTCCCTAATTGGTTACCCCCTATTTTCTCATTAAATTCAGTCAAATAATAATAAGCATCTAAAACCGAACCTTCGGAAAGCAATTCAATATAGTTGGTAAGACATTCTTCATCTGTTGCATCAAGAGCCAAAGAAAGTTGATAATATTCTTCTGCAAGATCATTTTCACTTATTTTCTCATAGGCACCAGCCAATACGTGATAAATACCCGCATTTTCAGGATCCAATTTAGCCGCCTTTAATAAAAACGTCAATGCTTCATTGGTTTTACCTTCAAGATCTAAAACAATACCTAATCCCAACCATGCATCAGGTAACATCGGAGCTAACTCAAGACTTTTTAAATAATGGTTTTTAGCCTGCTCCAATTCATTCATTTGTTCGTATGCCTCACCCAAATAACAGAGTGCCATTGCATCTTCACCATCTAAATCGATACATTTATGAAAACATTCTACTGCTTCTTTGTAATTTTCTTGGGAAAGGTATGCTGATCCAAGATTGAAATAAACAGGACCAAAGTCTTCATTAATGATCATACAATACTCGTAAGCCCAAATTGCTTTTTCATAATTTTCCAACTTTGAATATGCATTTCCCAGGTTATACCAAGCAGTAAATGAATATGGATTTTCATCGATAAAATCTGAATAGCACTTTATGGCTTGTTCGTATTCACCTAACTGGTCATAACAAAAAGCAATTTCGTAGATAGCACCTTCATTGTTTGTATTGAAGGCTATAGCATCTTTGAGAACGATAACAGCATTTTTGTAATCCCCTAAATTTTCATATTCCATTGCAAGATCAAGAAAAATTTCATCTCTATCTTCTGGTTCTGAAAGGGCCAAGGCTTCTTTGAAAAATCGAACGGCATTTTTTGCATCTTTCAATTGACTGAAAATGGAAGCTTTGGTGAGCATGAATTCACAACTAACCGGAGCCCATTTCTCAATGAATGTTAGAATATGAAGGGCTTCTTTTAATTGCCCCATAGCAGATACAGACTGTGCCTTTCGTAAATAAAATACGTGATTGTAACTGAATTGGTTTATTGCCAATTCACAGCATTCTTTGGCTTTATTGTATTG
>CANJNE010000052.1 GCA_947475275.1 Flavobacteriales bacterium
CAATGCTTCACTCGCAAGCGATGGATCTTTAGGATTCTTTTTATACTTTTTTGTAAAAGCAACATACTCATCTGCAAAAGCATCAAATTCTTCGAGAAACTCATTACAATCAGTGTCTGAAAGTTTAACATCTGATTCCTCTGGAGTAACTTCACTTTCTTCTGATGAATTGGTAGATGCAACACCTGATGCGTTTTTACCTCTATTTATCTTTATGTTTACATCTTTGATATCATTCATTTTTTCAACTAAATCGACATATTTACTAAGTAAACTTTCAGTTGACCCAAAACTATTTAAGCTTTCCAAATTAAATACTATCTCGCCTTTTTCTGATTTCGATTCATTATTAATTAGTTTCTCGAAATCAAAATCAACACTGCAATCAGCGTCAAGTTCATCTCCACTATTGTCCAATAATACTGCACCAACCGTAGTGAAATCATGTTCAAAGGACTGTGTGTATGGTTTACTTAATAACGCTTCGAAAGGAATTCTTAATTCTCCATCCTTAATTTTAATATTCATTGGTCCATCTTCTTGAATTTCAATAAAACTTCCAACATTCCCTTCACCATTTTTTTTCGAGATATTAATTTTCAATTCAAATCCTTCAAGTTGTTTGTTAATGATCTCCGTTAACTTTTCATTAACTTTAGATTCTATTTCATTATCTTCAAGATCAGTGCTGTACTTGTCTAATAAGTCCTTAAATGAACTGTTTTTTACTTTAAATCCAACCTCTTTAATTTTCGATTCGAAATCGTTTACAATTTCTTGTGCTTTTTTCTCTGGATCGCTACATGAAGTTAATGTCATTAAAACCGCAGTCATAATTAAAAAACTAATTTTTTTCATTTTACTTTTATAAAACTTGATCTTACTCTTGAGGATTTTCAGTCTCTCCCGTTTTTTGATTGGTTGCTGCTCCAAATAACTTAGAATTTAAATAATTCAGTTGCTATATAAATAAATTCTTTTTGTGTGTTTAATTTTGAAATTGCTGTATATGAATCTGATATTTGTATCTAAAAAAGCCTGTGACACTTTTATTCTTCAGGATCAATAAAAAACTGATATTTTATAGATTTTAAAAAATTCTTTTCATAAGTTTAATTTTTTGCAAAATTATTTCAAATGAACGAGGGAATCCATTGCATCTTATTGCATCTTCAAGAGCACTTGAATTAATTTTAAAATTCTCTTAACCTTGTATTATGGTTCGGAAAGGTAATTTGAATTATCTGAGTATATTAAAAAGAAGAATAGAGGAGAAATCTGGAATTCGAATTTATGAATTTAACCAATGTCGGGACTTATCGGCTGTTTTTTCGAAAGTTAAAATAAATATTTCGGCACATACCATTGGACGATTTTATGGTATTATGAAGAAAAATCATAAACCTTATCTGAGCACACTCAACTTAATGGCAAATTATTTAGATTATCATTCATTTGACACCTTTTGCCAGTTTGAGGAAAAATTATTAATAGAATGCCTTAGTGGTATACACCAATTCTCAACAGGAGAATTCTCTTTTACCGCATTGGAATTAGCCATTGCACAATCCAAATGGAAAGAAGTTTGTAAATTGCTAGAATCCTACCAAATAGACTTTCGTAAACAATCCATTACTGATTTTCTAGGAAATTCCGTAAGAAATCATCCCGAAAGAAACTCATTTTTAAAAGCACTAGCAGATATTGAGAATGGACGACATCTATTCTATGAAAGTTTTGTTGATGAGGATGATATGCGTGGTTATTATTCGGAAGCACTCCTTCGTTATTACAGTAAAGTGAAAAACGACTTTGGTAGTAAATTCTTTATAGAATCTTATTTGGTTGCGAAAAATATTTATTCTAATTGTACGATCAATAGCCTGTCAAAAATTAATAATTTACATAAAGAAATAAATCCTGATAATATCCATTTTCATCATTTATCCAGATGGTACGAATTACGAATTTTACTAGCTCATAGAGAAAACAAACCCTTTGGTTTTATTTCAGAAATAATTCTTGAAATGTTGGAAAGGCTACAAAATTATCATCCTTATGACAGAAGATGGATACTAGCCCGTAGCTTAAAGGCAATAATTCATTCAGGAATTTGGGAGCAATCAATACAGTTGGATGTTTTGAAAAATGAAATATTCATTTGTTATCAAAGCATGGCAGGTCAAGTAGAGTCAGTTGCTGACTTAATAATTCAGCTCTGCGCGCACAGTTTGTGGAAATATGATAAACTTCTTCACCCCATATTTAAATTGGAAGAAGAACATTTAAACGAATCAAATTTGAGATTGGCCATAGAGGGAGCTACGGCGCTATTGTATGCTAAACAACCCGTAAAGAAAATCATACATCAAAACCTCAAACCCTTCTCTGAAAGAACAGGAAATTCCTGGGTTTTGAATCTGATTTAACATTCATTAGTAAGCCAAACTAATTTTGGTTTTTAGTATTTATCATTCATTTTACCTTTTTTGTGGTATTCAAAATATCTTAACCAACTTATAATTTTGTCTCGTTATTTATATTTAATCTAAATAAAGATGAGATTTGTTTTTCTATCCCTCTTGTTTGTTTTTTCAATCAACCATTTTAATGCACAAATAACGGATGATTCACTAAAATGCAAAGAAATGAATGAAATTACGATCATGGGTCCAAACTCAAAACTGCTCCCAGGATCCGGAATGGTAATTAATGAACTCACACTGGCAAAAATAAATCAACCGGATATAAACAAGGTATTGCGGATGATTCCTGGTGTAAATATTCGCGACGAGGAAGGGTTTGGATTACGTCCGAATATTGGATTGAGAGGTACACCTGTTAATAGATGCACAAAAATCACATTAATGGAAGACGGCGTTTTAATAGCACCAGCACCTTATGCAGATCCTTCGGCGTATTATTTTCCAACATTTGCAAGAATGCAAGGCGTTGAAGTTTTGAAGGGAAGCAGTCAAATAAAATACGGTCCATATACCATTGGAGGTGCTGTTAATTTACTATCCACAGCTATACCCTATACATTTAAAGGTCTCATACAAGGAAGCTATGGAAGTTTTGGAACTAATCAACAGCATATTTGGATAGGTGACAGTCAAAAGCAATTCGATTATGTTTTTGAAGTCAACAGGATCGCAAGCAATGGATTTAAACAACTCGATGGTGGAGGAAATACGGGATTTGACCGCCGCGATTTTATGGGGAAGGTTCGATGGCATTCACTTGCAGAAGCAAAAATACAACAAGCCCTTACATTTAAATTTGTGCGTTCAGAAGAAATTGGAAATGAAACTTATCTTGGTCTAACTTTCGATGATTTCCAAGAAAATCCATTAAGAAGATATTCCGGGACACAAAAAGATATTTTGAACATGAACCATAGTCTTTTCACTTTGAGTCACGCGATCAATTTAACCTCGACTTTGAAAGTGAACACAACTGCATATTTGGGTAATACTTTCAGAGATTGGGCTCGGGCTTACAGTTTTGGTGGACAAAGTATCAATGCCATATTAAGTGATCCGAATACCAATGCTTTGGGCTATGGAATTATGACTGGGCAAACTGATGGAGACATTATTTACCGAAGTGCGGCAAGAAATTATTATTCAAGAGGTATTCAGACTCAAATGACCAAAGATTTTAGAACTGGAAGATTGGGAAATGTGAATCATAAATTACAAATTGGTGGACGATATCATGAAGATCAGGCCGATCGATATGGAACCCAGAGTACCTATTCAATGACGAATAGCTTAATGATTATGAAAACATCAGGAATAAGCGGAAATCAAGAAAACCAAATTAGAAATGCAAGAAGTGCTTCAGGATTTTTGAGTTATGAATTAGGCTTAAAAAAATGGAAGGTCAATCCGGGATTGCGCTATGAATATATTGAATTGGATTTTCAAAATTATGGAATAAGTGATGCTGCGCGAATAGGAAAAGATTTACAAAGAGGCCAAAACTTTTTATCTGTTTGGATTCCGGGAGCAACATTATTTTACGAAATAAACAACGGAATGAATGCGTTTGCAGGTGTTCACAAAGGATTCTCCCCTCCTGGGATGCCTTCTGTAAATTCATCAACTGGCCAGGCTATTGAAGAAACAGCATTGAATTACGAACTCGGGTATCATTACAATAGCGATAAGCTAAATATACAAGCAGTTGGTTTTTATAGTGATTACGCGAACATTTTAGGTTCCGATAATATTTCTGGTGGAGGTGCAGGTACAGGAGATCTATTCAATGCAGGACGCGCGTTAATTCATGGAGTTGAATTTAGTTTGGATTATGATTTCACGCCTCTAAAATCAAATTTAACATTAACCTTTCCAATTAGGGTAGCATATACATACACCAATGCAAGATTTAAAGAAACGTTTGTCAATGGTGGCGGCGATTGGGGAAGTGGACAAATCAATACTGATGATTTTATACCTTTCATTACACCACATCAAGGAATGGTAAGCATCGGTATTGAAAATCATCAATTTAATGTCACTATAGGCGCTCGTTATCTTGGTTTGACCAGAACAAAGCCAGGACAGGATGAAATTATTGTTCCGGAATCCAATGAAAACTACGCACAAGTTAATGCAATTGAAGCATATACCATTTTTGATTTAAGTGCGAATTATTATATTTCTCAAATGTGGACTGTTTATTCGACCATTAACAATTTTACCAATAATCAAAATATTGTTGCCAACTTACCACAAGGATATCGACCGTCAATGCCAATTGCAGTGAATGTTGGGGTGAAAGTTAATTTGTGAAACCAAATGAGGTTGAAGGTTCACAGAAGTTAAAGGTTAAAACTGATAAGTTTAAAAACATTGAAATAAAAAGGTTAGCTGTGTAACAATATCATAAATTGTAAGCTCAAAAACCTTGGTTATATTTGGTGAATGAAATCCTTGATTTTATTTCTATTGCTTTCGCTGAATTGTTGCGCTTTTTCAGATCAAAATGACTCAACAAATTGGATCATCTCATCAAGTTTTTCTATAACAAAAATGGATTTTTTTTCGGGAATGCAAGTATTTAGAACTATAGATAATTGGTCCATTGGGACAGGAATCGAGGTTGGCGTAAATAGAACTTTTTTTCAACAGCGGATTTTTCCGAAAATTGCATTTTGCGGAAACTTTAAATTCATTACAAAATCATGGGTAAACACATATGCAACATGTAATTATGCGTTTTCTCTGTGTAAAGTCAATCTATTGAACAATTCCTTCCATTATTGGAATGAAATTTACGGCGGAATGGGATTAGATTTTGGAAATCGATTCCGTCCCTTTTTTAATGCTTCAATAGGTTTACTTCAAGAATCTTTTCGAAATAATGCAAATAATAAGATTTTAAAATTCAATACCTTAGGATTTCAAGGGACTGTTGGTTTGAGATATGTATTTTAGATTTGCATTTTATACTTTGCTTCTTGCATCATGTTCGAAATCAAAAAATTACGAATCGGTATCAATCATTGGTCATGGAGGTAATGGTTTAGAAATTTTGAATTCTTTTTATCATGACAATACCTTAGAAGCAATTGAATTGGCAATATCTATTGATGGCAGTGATGGTATAGAACTAGATGTCCAGCTGTCTGCAGATGGTGAACTTTGGTTGTACCATGACGATTTTCTAGAAAGTGAAACAAATGGAGAAGGCTGTATTAATAGTAAAACAGATAATTATCTTGAATCTCTTGAATACAAAACCCTGGCTAAAGAAAAATTTGCAAAACTTAGCGATATTGATTTCAATCGATTAAAGAATAAGCAGTTATATTTGGATTTAAGACATTTTAATTTTTGTTCAAAGCAATTAGTGGATTTGAATAAAGTTATTGAAAGTCTGCAGGAACTGGGATTAGATCACTTGTCAGAAATTGAAATATATTGTGTCGTTTCAACCAATTTATGGATTCAACCGCTATTGAATGCAGGTTTCAAAGTTATGGCAACCATTACTGAATTCGCCGATTTTGAAAGTATTTTGCAACAATATCCAGAAGTAAATGGAGCTGTTATAAATAATAAATCAGTCAATTTAGAGGATGTCAAGCACTTAGAATCATTAGGTAAAAAAGTTGTTATTTTTGAGGTGAGATCACCAAAGGGAATTCGTTCAGCATTGAAGAAATATCCTTTTGGAATCATGACAGATGATATTAGGACTGCATTAATAGAAAAATACTGATGGCGAAAAAGAAAGAAAAAATCAATATTGTTTATTCAACAAATCCAAATTTCAGTTACGAGTTTGATGAAGAAAATGAACTTGAAACACTTCCTATTAATCAACAAAAATTATATGTTTCTATTGATAGAAAACAACGCGGGGGTAAGGAGGTAACTTTGATTGAGGGCTATATTGGTGCTGAAGAAGATTTAAAAGAACTCGGTAAAAAAATCAAAACGAAATGTGGTGTTGGAGGCTCGGTTAAAGATAATGAAATCATCATCCAAGGTAATTTTAAAGATAAGATTTTTGATTTGCTTTCAAAGGAGGGTTATCAAGTGAAGAAAAAGGGTGGTAATTGATTTGAACATACCGTTTATAACTTCTCGCTGCATTGCGCTTGATTTTATATAAAACCACTTATCTTTGTGTTAATGGAAAAGCAAGTGATTCTCAATAAGCGCCACTTCGAATTAACGCTAAATCGACTTTGCTACCAATTAATCGAATCACACAACGATTTCTCTAATACAGTGCTTATTGGTCTTCAACCACGTGGAGTTCATTTGGTTCAACGGCTTAAATCACAATTGGAACAAATTCTTCACAAAGAAATTATTTGTGGAAATTTGGATATAACGTTTTATCGCGATGATTTTAGGCGACGAGAGAAACCAGTTATTCCTAGCGTTACAAATATCGATTTTGTGATTGAAGATAAAAATGTTGTTCTGGTTGACGACGTTTTGTTCACAGGTCGAACCATCAGATCAGGATTAGATGCCTTGCTGGCATTCGGAAGGCCTAAAAAAGTTGAATTACTCACACTTATTGATAGACGATTTAGACGCGATTTACCCATTCAAGCTGATTATATTGGTCAATCAGTGGACACCTTAAGTACAGAAAGGGTTTCCGTGGAATGGCAAGAAGTTGAAGGTGAGGATAAAGTTGTTTTATTTACCCCAGATTGATATGAACGGACTCAGTGTTGATCATCTTACAGGAATTAAAAATGTAACAAAAGAGGATATTGAATTGATTTTCAAAACCGCCGATAGTTTCAAAGAAGTAATCAACCGACCCATTAAAAAAGTTCCCTCCCTTCGAGATATCACAATAGCGAATATTTTCTTTGAAAATTCCACAAGAACCAGATTATCCTTTGAATTAGCCGAGAAAAGATTGTCGGCTGATGTAGTTAATTTTAGTGCATCTAGCAGTTCTGTGAAGAAAGGAGAAACTTTGGTGGATACCGTGAACAATATCCTTTCAATGAAAGTTGATATGGTTGTAATGCGTCATCCAAACCCTGGCGCAGCTGATTTTTTAGCAAAAAGAGTTGATGCCAAAGTAGTTAATGCTGGAGATGGCACACACGAACATCCTACCCAAGCGCTTCTTGATGCATATTCCATTCGTGAACAATTGGGTTCATTAGAAGGTAAAAAAATTGCAATTGTTGGCGATATATTGCATTCAAGAGTTGCACTTTCAAATATTTATTGCTTGCAAAAATTGGGCGCAGAGGTTATGGTTTGTGGTCCAACTACCCTTATTCCAAAATATATTTCATCTTTAGGTGTGAAGGTGAGTCATAACTTGCGTGAAGCACTAGAATGGTGTGATGTAGCGAATATGCTCCGGATTCAACTAGAAAGACAGGAAACGAAGTATTTTCCATCCCTCAGAGAATACGCAATGCAATTCGGGCTTAATAAGGAAATCTTAGATTCTCTATCAAAGAAAATTATCATTATGCACCCTGGACCAATTAACCGTGGAGTTGAAATCACAAGTGATGTAGCCGATTCGGAACAATCCATTATCTTACAACAGGTTGAGAATGGTGTTGCCGTAAGAATGGCAGTAATCTATTTACTCGCAGCCAAGATTAACCGTAAATAAGTCGATATTGAACCGTTAGGACTACTGAATTAATTTGTGATTCAGTTTTATAAAAAAAATTGTAAATTTGATAAAACATCATAATTATGAATTTCGCAACAACTCAAGACAAGAATGAAGCACTAGTAGCTACAAAGGTTGAAAAACTGGATGCTACCAATGCTTCTGAACTCAAGGCTGAATTGGTAATTCTCAATAAAAATGGTGTGAACTCCATTGTTATGGATATGAGCGATACAAAATATTGCGATTCTTCAGGATTGAGTGCAATTCTAACTGCAAATAGACTATGTAAAGACTCAAATGGTAATTTTGCGCTGTGCGGCCTAAATGATAATGTTCTAAAAATGGTGCAAATTGCGCAGTTGGATAAAGTACTTCTAATTGCCTCTGATGTCGATGCTGCTCGACATGCATTGAAATTGTGAGTTTTAATGTTACCGTTTTAGGAAGTGGAGCGGCAATTCCAACTTCTAATAGAAATCCATCAGCTCATTATGTTGTCTGTAACGACCGCTATTTTTTAATAGATTGCGGCGAAGGCACCCAATTGCAAATTCGAAAATATGGGTTAAAAATTCAGAAAATCAGCCATATTTTAATCTCGCATCTTCATGGTGATCATTATTTTGGTTTAGTTGGTCTACTGAGCACTATGCATTTGTTAGGTCGCACTCAGGGTGTTACCGTCTACGCTCCAGCTGAGCTAAAAGATACAATAATGCGTCAATTAGAAATTGGTAATGCTAAACTCGATTTTACCGTTGATTTTGTTCCCCTTCAAAATACTGTTCCTAATAACCCAATATTCGAAGACAAACTGCTGAAAGTTTTTGCATTTCCACTTAAACATCGCATACCGACTTGGGGATTTCGCATCGAAGAAAAGGAAAAGGAAAGAACACTAATGATAAATAAAGCTTTGGAAGACGGCTTATTGAGAGAACATTTTCCGAAGCTTAAAAGAAATGAAATCGTTAAAGAAAAAGGCAAAATCTTTTTACCTGAAAATTATACACTTCCTCCAAAGCAAACGCGCTCCTATGCTTATTGCTCAGATACCGCTTTCGATTCAAACCTTGTTGAATTTGTAAAAAATGCCAACCTGCTTTATCATGAGGCTACATTTATTGAAAAAGAAAAAATCAGAGCCAAACAAACGTTTCACTCTACAGCAATGGAGGCAGCTAAAATAGCCCAAAAAAGTAACGTTCACAAACTCCTTTTAGGTCATTTTAGCGCAAGATATGAAAGTACTGTGGATCACCTTGTTGAAGCAAAAATCGAATTCGAAAATGTAATTTGTGCAGAGGATGGTTTAAGAATCGAAATTTAGGCTGTTTTTCAACGTAAAATAGTTCAAAAGTCATTCGTATACAGCGCGTTTTAACCGTATTCTCTTTTTATATTTGGTGGTTAATGAAAACCCAAGCTAATGGCTGAAAATCAATATACAGAAGATAATATTCGATCGCTCGACTGGAAGGAACATATTCGTTTGCGTCCAGGCATGTATATTGGAAAATTGGGTGATGGCGCTGCAGCAGATGATGGAATTTATATACTCGTTAAAGAGGTAGTAGACAATTGTATCGACGAGTTTGTGATGGGGAATGGAAAGCGTGTCGACATTAAAGTTAAAGACGGAAAAGTTGTTATACGTGATTACGGGAGGGGCATCCCTCTCGGCAAGGTAATCGATTGTGTCTCTCAAATCAATACAGGAGGTAAATACGACTCTAAGGCATTTAAAAAATCTGTCGGATTAAACGGTGTAGGTACAAAAGCTGTAAATGCACTATCATCCCATTTTATGGTTTACGCTGTTCGTGATGGAGAAAAAAAACAGGCGTCATTTCAAAGGGGGGAATTATTAGAAGAACTGCCAATTTCGAAAACTGATGAGCAAAATGGTACGTATGTAGAATTTATTCCGGATGATACTATTTTCAAAAAGTTTGCTTTCAAGACTGCGTATCTCGATAAAATGATGTGGAATTACTGCTATTTGAATCGTGGACTTTCCATTTATTACAACGGCGAAAAATACCAGTCAAAGGATGGTTTAAAGGACCTTCTTGAAAACAACATGGATGGAGACCCACTCTATCCAATAATTCATCTCGAAGGAGAGGATATTGAAGTGGCATTTACGCATGGAAAAACCTATGGTGAGGACTATTATTCATTCGTAAATGGCCAGCATACTACACAAGGCGGGACTCACCAAAGTGCTTTTAGAGAATCTGTTGCTAAAGTTATTCGTGATTTTTACAACAAAAATTATGAAGCTTCTGATATCCGTCAATCGATTGTTGCTGCCGTCTCAGTAAAAGTAATTGAACCGGTTTTTGAATCCCAAACCAAAACCAAATTAGGATCTCAAGAAATTGAGCCTGGAGGAAAATCAATGAGAACTTTTATCAATGATTTTCTGAAAGATCAACTTGATAACTATCTTCATAAAAACGCTGATACTGCTGAATTGATTGAAAGAAAGATCAAACAATCGGAAAGAGAACGTAAAGAACTATCAGGAATTCGTAAGATTGCCAGAGAACGCGCTAAAAAATCCAGTTTACACAATAAAAAACTGCGAGATTGCAGGATACATTTAACGGATTTAAAGGATGAGCGCCGCGAACAAACTACGCTTTTTATAACTGAAGGAGATTCAGCTAGCGGATCGATTACCAAATCTAGAGATGTAAACACGCAAGCCGTTTTTTCATTAAGAGGTAAGCCTTTAAATTGCTATGGTTTAACAAAGAAAATTGTATACGAAAACGAAGAATTCAACCTTATTCAAGCTGCCCTTGACATCGAGGAAGATATGGATAATTTGCGTTACAGTAATATTGTAATTGCCACGGATGCCGATGTAGATGGGATGCATATTAGAATGTTATTGTTGACTTTCTTTTTACAGTTTTTTCCTGATCTAGTAAAAAGGAATCATGTATACGTGCTACAAACACCACTATTTCGAGTAAGAAATAAAAAGAAAACGATTTATTGTTATTCAGATGATGAAAGACGATCAGCAATAGATGAATTAGGGAAAAACCCAGAAATTACGCGCTTCAAAGGACTAGGTGAAATTTCCCCGGATGAATTTAAACATTTCATTGGTCAAGATATTCGCTTGGATCCAGTTCTCTTATCCAAAGACAATTCAATAGATTCGATTCTATCCTACTTCATGGGTAAAAATACCCAGGAACGTCAAGATTTTATTATTGACAATTTACGTGTGGAAAAAGATTTGGCAACTGAGGATGCATCTGATGCAGTAGAACCCAATAACCTAGATATAGCTTCATAATTTATGGCAGAGGACGACGTTGAAGATATAAATAACGATCAAAAGGAATCTGCTAATCCTTTTGATAACAAATCAGTGGATGAGAAAATTGTACCAGTTGGTGGATTGTATCAAAATTGGTTTCTTGATTATGCCAGTTATGTAATCCTAGAACGCGCTGTTCCTTCATTATACGATGGTTTGAAACCGGTGCAACGCCGAATCCTCCATTCCATGAAAGAATTGGATGATGGTCGCTACAATAAAGTGGCTAATATCATTGGAAATACAATGAAATACCATCCACATGGTGATGCATCTATCGGTGATGCGCTCGTTCAGCTTGGACAAAAAGATTTATTAATCGATTGTCAAGGAAACTGGGGTAATACATTGACAGGAGATGGTGCAGCAGCGCCAAGATATATTGAAGCGCGGTTATCAAAATTTGCAAGTCATGTTGTTTTTAATCCGAAAACAACAAGTTGGCTTTCAAGTTATGACGGAAGAAATAAAGAACCTGAGCAACTTCCTGTAAAATTCCCGCTACTTCTAGCTCAAGGAGCTGAAGGAATTGCTGTTGGGATGGCTTGTAAGTTTTTACCACATAATTTTGTAGAATTGATTGATCAGTCAATCAATCATCTTAGAGGAAAGAAAGTTGAAATTCTTCCTGATTTCCTTAACGGTGGTATGGCCGACTTTTCCAATTATAATGATGGACTTCGAGGAGGAAAAGTTAGGGTACGGGCAAAAATCAAAAAATTAGACAACAAGACACTTGTTCTTCACGAGATTCCATTCGGCACAACAACTGGATCATTGATTGAATCAATAATTAAAGCCAATGAGAAAGGAAAAATAAAAGTTAAGAAAATTGAAGATAATACAGCTGCAGACGCAGAGATCATTATTCATCTAGCTCCGGGAGTTTCTCCGGATAAAACCATTGATGCTTTATATGCTTTCACAGATTGTGAAGTCTCTATTTCTCCAAATTCTTCCATTATAGATAAAGATACGCCAAGGTTCTTAGGAGTGAGCGAAATCTTAAAAATCAATACCGATCATACTGTAAGATTGCTCAAGCTTGAGTTGGAAATAAAATTGGATGAGCTCGAAAGACAATGGCATTTTTCTACCCTTGAGAAAATATTCATCCGTGAGGAGATGTATATCGACTTTAAATTATATAGCGATAAAACTTCTCTTTACGAATACCTATACAAACGCTTTGAAAAATTCAAAAAGCAATTTATTCGCGAAATTACAGATGAAGATTTACAAAAGTTAACGCAAATTCCAATGATTCGAATTACACGGTTCGATTCGGATAAAGCAGATGAATTGCTGCTGAAAATTGAAGAGGAAATCAAAGTTGTAAAAGATCATTTAGCAAATTTAATTGAGTACTCTATTGATTATTATAAAGATCTGAAAAAACGATTCGGAGCTGGGAGAGAAAGAAAGACTGAAATACGAGTATTCGACACTATAAGTGCTACCAAAGTAATTATTGCCAATCGAAAACTATATGTTGATTACGAAGAAGGATTTATTGGTTATGGTCTTAAAAAGAACGAACCTGTAAACGATTGTTCTGAAATTGACGATATCATCATTTTCTTCCAAACAGGAAAAATGATGATTACAAAAGTGGCGGATAAGAAATTCGTTGGAAAGGGGATTGTTCATGCTGATGTCTGGAAAAAAGGAGATAAAAGAACAATTTATCACTTGATATATCAAGATGGTATAGGTGGCTCTACTATGATGAAACGTTTTTATGTGAATTCCATAACGCGTGATACAGAGTACGATTTGACGCGTGGAACCAAAGGTTCTAAAATGCTTTATTTCTCAGTTCATCCAAATGGTGAACGTGAAGTTGTTAATGTATTATTGCGCCCAAGACCACATTTAAAAAGATTGCGATTTGATATTGATATGGGTGAACTCCTAATAAAAGGGCGTCAATCCGCTGGAAACCGTGTAACCAAAGAAATCGTACAGAAAATTACCCAAAAAGAAGTTGGTGGCTCTACCCTCGCTGCTCGTAAAATCTGGTTCGATGATGTCGTAGGTAGATTAAATGATGAAGGAAGGGGAACCTTTCTTGGTGCTTTTAAAGGAGAAGATAAAATTCTTACGCTATATAAAACTGGTGAATACCGCTTGACAAACTTTGACCTATCTAATCACTTTGATGAGGATATGGTACATATCGAAAAATGGCATACAGACAGACCGTTATCAGCTGTATACTACGATGGTGAAAAAGAACTCCATTTCGTTAAACGTTTCCTTTGTGAAGTTACATCTGATAAAAAAGTTTCTTTCATTAGTGAATCAGAGGGTTCTTATTTAGATGTTGTAACTACTGCCTATAAACCTCAAATAAAAATAGTATACAATAAACTATTAAAAGAAACCAAAAACTTGCCTGATAATGTTGTTTCTGTTACAGATTTTATTGATGTTAAAGGAATGAAAGCACAAGGAAATCAATTAACAAAATTGAAGGTAAAGGAAGTTGTTCTAACTCATCCAATAGCAGGTGCTGAGCCTTGGCCTGAGGATGAAGTATCTGTAGAATTTGAAGTTGCTGAAGGTGAAGATCAAGAGGTTATATCTGATACAACGAGTGATGGCACTTCAGTTGAATGGGATTTCACAAAGCCTAAAGATGAAGATGAGGATCAAATGACATTGTTTTAAACTGATAAAAATTTAAAGTTAAATAGTTTAACTACTTAAACAATAATCCTTGAACCTTCTTGAACATTGAACCTCCTTTAACCTTGAAACTCCTTGAACCTTGAAACTCCTTGAACCTTGAACCTACTTGAACATTGAACCTTGAACCTTCTTGAACCTCCTTGAACCTTCTTAATTGCAATAATTTAAAGAAAGTCTGCTATATAAAAATATTTTGCGCGAGCCTAAAAGTATTGGCATGGGCTTCAACGATCACCTTAATATCAGGACTGTAGCCGCCCCCCATTGCACATACAACTGGGACACCCAAAGATTTTGCCGCATTAAAAACGATTTTATCTCTTTCTTTACAACCTTGAATTGAAACATTTAATCGACCTAATTTATCAGAATCTAGAATATCTACACCACACTGATAAAAAATAAATTGTGGAGTAAATTGAGTTAAAATTTCATCCAAGTTCTTTGAGAGTAAATACAAATATTCATTGTCGCCAATAGCATCTTCAAGTCCAACATCAACATTCGATTTCTCTTTGTATAGCGGATAATTATTAGCTCCGTGCATACTGAATGTAAATACACGATTATCGTTTTGAAAGATAGAAGCAGTGCCATTGCCTTGATGAACATCCAAATCAATTATTAATATTTTATCCAATCGAACTTCGTTCATTAGCCAATGGGCGGAAATTGCGAAATCATTCAACAAACAAAAGCCCTCACCTCTATTTCGAAAAGCGTGATGAGTTCCTCCTGCAATATTCAATGCGACTCCAAATTCCAAGGCAAATTGACTGCATAATCGAGTTCCCTCCATAATAATTAATTCTCTCTGAACTAAATCTTTGGAGAGAATAAACCCAGTTTTTCTTTGTTCTTTAGATGTTAATTCAAGATTAATGAGTTTATCCAGGTAGGATTTATCATGAACTTTTAAAATCCATTCCTCAGCAATTGAATCAGGAATAAATATGTTTGATGATTCCAATGTTCCTTCATAAAGTAGTTGTCTATACAACAAATCATATTTCTCCATCGGAAAACGATGATTCTCAGGCAAGGGATGAACATAGCGTTCTGCAAATGCAGTTTTTAACATTAGATTTTATCAATTCAATACTTCAACTTTAACAGTAAAAAGAGAAAGCTGTTCATTTATATTGATAAAATTTGAATTCAGCTGATTAAAAGACCTCAACCTCATAATGAGTAATCCTGAGCCACTTCCATCTTTTTGATTTTGAACATAATTTAAAAGAGATGACTGGTGCATTAATTTGATGTCAACCAAATTGGAATCATTAATAGATTCTATATATGCATTTACACTTTCAATGTCATTATTGTCTATTAAATTACTGAAATAAAGTTGATAAACCCCTTTTACTCTTATCACCATAATAAAGGCTGTTTGCTGATTCTGTTCATCAAAGGATCCATGGGATCGAATGTTTCTACAACCTTCTATAAAAATTGAAAAAATTCTTTTGATTTTAGTTTTATCTTCACCAAAAGACAATAAAATATCTTCAATAGTATCAGCTAAACGATTTATTAAGTCCTGAGAAATGACACCATAATGACTGGCAATAATGTTAGCCTTTTCTTCTTTAACTAATTTTGTTCGTAATGTTTCATGTTGAATTTTCACCTTATCGGCAACTGAAGAAAATATATTTATACTTTGAAGCATGATTTAATTAGTGCACTACATGAATAAAACCATGTTTTTTCATACCGTTTGGTTCTATTAACAAATAAGTATATACACCATCAGTGACGCGATCATTTGTTTCTTTATTGGTTCCATTCCAATCGTTTAAGTAGTTATCTGTTTCAAAAACAACATTACCCCAGCGGTTTATAATTACCAAACTTGAATTGCTTTTTAGTGCATCAATTAGGAACACTTCATTTTTACCGTCATTATTTAATGTTAAAACATTAGGAATCGTAGCATCGCCAATAACATATATGGTTTGTATTAATGTATCCATGCAATTGTTCATGTCTGTTACAACCAATTGAACATCAAAAAAGCCATTATCAGTAAAAGAATAATCCAAATTTGTAGAATTAAATGATGTATTACCTATTGTCCATTCCGAATTGAAATTTGTAACAGCATTTGAATTGTTTGTGAAACTTACATTATCTGCAACATTAGGTTCATTGGGTGACCAAGTAAATGCTGCTGTAGGTCCTGCTGGAGTTGTTATCGTTACCGGGCCATAATTCACTGTACATCCATTAAAATCTGTTACTGTTAAACTGTAATTGCCATCAGCCAAGTTGTTGATGGAAGCTGTTGTTTGGGTTGTATTGGTCCATTGGTAATCGAAAGGGCCGTTGCCATTAACCAAAATACCGTTGATTGATCCACCTTGTAAACATGTTGGTTGGGTAACATTAATTCCTGATGCATCTATTGTTGGCGCTTGATTTTCTCCTATTACTAAA
>CANJNE010000053.1 GCA_947475275.1 Flavobacteriales bacterium
CATTGAACTTTAAACATTGAACTTTAAACATTGAACTTTAAACATTGAACTTTAAACATTGAACTTTAAACATTGAACTTTAAACATTGAACTTTAAACATTGAACTTTAAACATTGAACTTTAAACATTGAACATCAAACATTGAACATCAAACATTGAACATTGAACACTAAACCAACCCTAACCTTTATTTATCCAGTCGTTTTTCGAGGAGTTCGTTGTATTTTTCCAAGAGGACGAGGTATTTGTTCTTCCAATAGTCCACCGAATTTTCATCGGGCCCAATGTATCGATTTTCAACGTCGCTTGAGAATTGCCTGTAACGCCTGAGTTCTTCGATTTCTAATGAAAAATCGTGATGGATTACACGCCCAATTTCAATAATGTGATCGATAGAAAGGTGTGGATTTTCAAAAGCGTTGTATATCCACCGGCGGCTTTTTCCCAATTGTTTTGTAAGCCGGGTCAATGAATACCCACTCTTCCGTACAATTCGCTCAACGATTTCACCTTTGTGTTGCATACGACACAAAATTCTGTATAGCATCGGGAAATTTATTACACACTTAATATACTTTATTGTGCATTTATTTTATATTTGTGTGTACTATAATACGTATTTGATGTTTTGGAGGTGAAATGCATTAGTTCTTCAACCAAGTATACACATTCATCAGACAAGCCGTTTACAAACAAGGTACTGGAGGTGCACCATTAAACATCGCGGTTGCTGAAAAGCGAGATGAGTAGGCCTATTTAAACCATAAAACCTTTTATTTATGAAAGCAAAATTTTTCTTGTTTGGCGCTTTATTGCTTGTTGGCGCAACTTCTTGTAACAAAACCAAGTACGGCAATGTTACGTTCTGGCAACAACTCGGAAGCGGCTTTGGCGTAACCGTTGTAACCATCGACGGCGTTTCTTCTAACATCACATCAGAATACAATGGTGCGCCAGCCTGCGGTGAAACAGGATGTGCAGTATTTAACCAATTGGAAACTGGAACCTACGACTATGCAGCAACAGACGGTACCGATGTTTGGTCTGGAACAGTAACTGTGGACGAAGGATGTACAACGATGGAATTGTATTGATGAAGAAATGAACATTTATCCTAATGTAAGGATCAAGTGTAACCAATTAATTGAATTCGAAAGAAATCGGGTTGATCACCCTAAATGTGAAAAACAACAATAAATAGAGGTGTTCACGAAAAAAATGGACGATTCGGGAGTTACCAGAATTTGGTATTAAAATTTAAAAAAACAAAAAAATGAAATCATTAAAAAACAAAACGTTCTATCTTTTCTTTACAATCCTATTATCGAGTAGTTTGATATCTTGTATGACAACAAAGACACCCGTAGGTTCCTATACAGAAACTGTAGGAAAGGAATACACCTATGCAAAAGGCAAGCAGTTTTGGCTCTTCTGGGGCTTAGTTCCAATTGGACGAACAAATGTAAACACTCCAGGAGACGGAAATTGTGAAGTGGTTACTAAATTTAATTTCGGTGATGTTATAATAAGTGGTTTAACAGGAGGCATTGTTACTTCGCACTCCATAAAAGTTAATGCAAAGAAAAAAGAATGAAAGTTGAAAAATTATTTGCTGTGAAGAATTAAACTCAACACGGCTTCGAGATTGTACATAATGTACTTTTTGTGAAAGCTGTTAAAACAACCGTTTTCCTCACTTAAAAATTGGGATTCATATTGGGTTTGACGAAGGAAATAACTTCCATCTTCAAACCCAATAAATGGCCTAATGGCTATTTTTTAGCACATTTTTCAAAAATAGCTTTCGACAACTCCATATCTGAAGCGCCTTTTTCGTTAAAATCACTTCCGTTAGGGTATTTCTCTTTTGTCAATTTCAATGAACAATCGCAATCGTAATTGGCTGCTTTTGCACAGCTATCCATAAACGCGTTTTCTTGACCTTTAGACCATCCACCGCAGCTTGCTAATAGGCAGATAGATGCAACAACCATAATTATTTTCATAGATTCTATTTTAAAACAAATGTAAAAGAATTAATAGTAAGGCGCACTAGTATAATACAGGAAAAACAGCAGGATTTAGACTTACAAGGCAGTATAATGCTCGAGTATTTAGTATTATTATAACCTTTTTACCTGCAAAAAGAGAGTAAAACCTCAGCACAATGTTGATGAAACAGCTTGCTTCTAAGGTGTAATAACAAACTTAAATATCACATTAATGCCCAGCCTCAACTGGTTCGTCAATTGAAACCCCTTGTTTTTTAAGGTTTTTAGCAATATACCAAGCAAAAAATGCCAGATAAATGAAACATCCTATTCCAACAACATAAGAATTTTGGATGCCTAAAACACTGTCATCAGCCAATGCACCCTGTAAAAGTGAAATAAATCCACCTCCCATTATCATCATGATTAAAAGACTTGAAGCAGTATTTGTGTTTTTGCCAAGACCTGCAATACCGAGGGTAAAAATACAAGGCCAAAGTGTACTACAAAATAATCCAACAGAGATGAAGGCAAGAACGCTGATCATTCCACTAGAAAGAATTCCAATAATTAGTGCGACACTGCCCAATATGGAATATATTAATAATTGTCGCGCAGGTTTTCCTTCGCTAATTGCATCAGCAGCTACCAAGGTTATAACAATTAATAAATAAGGATAAAACTGATCGATAGATTGTCCACTAAGAACATTTACGAAGGCAAAAATCCCAAAAGCAATGAATGGAAGCAATAAGCTTAATTTAATTTTGGTTGATTCTTTTAAATCGAAAGCACCAGATGCTGAAGTCCATCGACCGATCATTAAACTTGCCCAAAATAAGGAAACATAAGGCGCAACATCGCTTTCCTGAGTTCCTAGTTTTTGCTTCATGAATTCAGGTAGGTTGCTCGCTGTAGCTACCTCCACACCCACATATACAAATATGGCAATCATACCGAGGTAAACTTGAGGATGTTTTATGGTTTCCAAAATACTACCAGCTCCTTCATCTGCGTCTCCTCCGTTATCAATGCGATCAGGAATTGATGAATATTTAAAGATAAGCGCCGCCAATAAAAATGCGCCACCTAGCACCATATAAGGAACTTTAACTGATGATAATTCTAGTTCTGTTCCTGAACCTACGCCACCAAAAATGGCAAATGAAACAACCACTGGGCCCAATGTAGTTCCCACATTGTTAACTCCTCCTGCCAAACTCAAACGCATATTCCCTTTTGAGGGATCACCCATCTGTATGGCTAAGGGGTTCGCTGCTATTTGTTGGAGTGAAAATCCTAAACCTACAATAAATAACCCACTAATTAACAATATAAATGATTCATTATCAGAAGCAGGAATAAAAAGTAGGGTACCAACAGCCGAAATAATCAATCCCAAAGCCAAACCATTTCGATAACCAATTTTATTGAGAATGTCTTGACGCAGCGCAGCTGAAATACCAAAATATAAAAGAGATCCCACAGTGTACGCCACATAAAACGCAAATGAAATTAGTTGGGATTGTAATTGCGATAAATCAAGAGCTTTCTTAAAAACAGGTATTAAAATGTCGTTGCTTGCTGCAACGAATCCCCAAAAAAAGAAAATAAAAATAAGCGTAGTTAAGGCACCACTATTCGTTGATTTTGACATGGTTGTAATTTTTCCCGGAAAGTTAATTTAAAAAATTGCTTACACCGCTTTTTCAGCAGAATAATTCACAACTTCTTTATATTCAACGAGATTTTTAACTGCTGTCACTATTGATTTGGCATCAAAACCACATTCCGCCCAAAGTTCCTCTTGAGTTCCGTGGTGAATGTATTGGTCAGGAATACCTAAGCGTACAACTTCTGCACTGTACTTTTGATCTGCCATAAATTCGATTACTGCTGAACCGAAACCACCCATCAAACAACCGTCTTCAATAGTAATAACTTTCTTGAATTTTGTAAAAACCTCATGCAACATTACCTCATCGATAGGTTTAACGAAACGCATGTCATAATGAGCAACAGAAATTCCCGTTTCTTCCAAATCTTTTATTGCTTGTTGTGCAAAGTTTCCGGGATGACCGATGGTTAGAATTGCGACATCATCCCCATTAATTAACTTGCGACCAGTTCCAACTTTTATTTCTTTCAAAGGCGTTTTCCATTCTGTAAGCACACCATTGCCTCTTGGATAACGAATGGTGAATGGTCCTTTATTTTCCAATTGGGCTGTATACATTAAATTGCGCAATTCGGATTCATTCATTGGAGCAGAAACCACCATATTCGGGATGGATCGCATGTATGCAAGATCGTATGCACCGTGATGTGTTGCACCGTCAGCTCCAACCAAACCACCTCTATCTAAACAGAAAACAACATTAAGATTTTGTAATGCAACATCGTGCAACACCTGGTCATATGCCCGCTGCATAAAAGATGAGTAAATATTACAAAAAGGAACCAAACCCTGCGTAGCCAAGCCAGCTGAAAAGGTAACGGCATGTTGTTCAGCAATCCCTACGTCAAAAGCTCTTTTTGGCATCGCTTCCATCATGATGTTCAGCGAGCAACCTGAAGGCATTGCAGGGGTAACTCCCATTACTTTTTCATTCTTCTCTGCCAATTCAACTATCGTGTAACCAAAAACGTCTTGATATTTTGGCGGCTGAGGAGACTTAGGTACAATCTTTACAATTTCTCCAGTTTCTTTATTGAATACGCCTGGAGCGTGCCATTTTGTTGGATTTCCTTCTTCTGAAAATTTATAACCAGCACCTTTACGGGTGATACAGTGCAGGATTTTCGGTCCTGGAATATCTTTTAAATCTTCGAGCACACGAGCTAAACCAACTGCATCATGTCCATCAACTGGACCGAAATAGCGGAAATTCAATGCCTCGAACAAATTGCTTTGCTTGAGCAGAGATCCTTTGAGGGCATGTGTAATTTTCGACGCAATCGTTTGCGCATCAGGCCCAAATTTGGAAACTTTACCTAACATTTTCCATACCTCATCCTTAACTCGGTTGTAGGTGTGTGATGTTGTAATATCAGTTAAATATTCTTTTAAAGCGCCTACGTTAGGATCAATCGACATGCAATTGTCGTTGAGAATCACCAAAAGATTACTGTCTTTTTCAAAACCAGCATGATTCATCCCTTCGAATGCCAAACCAGCTGTCATGGCTCCATCTCCAATTACCGCAATGTGTTGACGGTCTTTTTCACCTTTATAATGACTTGCAACAGCCATTCCTAAAGCCGCAGAAATAGACGTAGATGAGTGCCCAACACCAAAGGTGTCGTATTCACTTTCAGAACGTTTAGGAAAACCAGAGATTCCACCTTTCAATCGATTGGTATGAAAACGGTCGCGTCTTCCTGTTAAGATTTTATGTCCATAAGCTTGATGGCCAACATCCCAAACCAATTGATCGTATGGTGTATTGAAAACATAGTGCAAAGCAACAGTTAACTCCACAACACCAAGACTTGCTCCGAAGTGGCTATTACCAATTTCGGAAATGACATCTACAATATATTGTCTGAGTTCATCGGCAATTTCTGGAAGATCATCTTTGGTGAATTTCTCACGCAAATCTTCTGGAACAACGATTTGACTTAATTTTGGACCGGCTACGTATTCTCCCATGCTTTTCTGATAGTAGCAAATGTATTGCTAATTGTGTCGTAAACAAACAAAGGGCAGCTTTATTTTGTTCGTTATCAACTATTTTTTGCTAAAGTTTGAATTTTCCAACAATTTTTTTGGTAATGCTTTCATTTGATTGTTCATAATTACAATTGATGGTAAGCTCAGTGTTGTCGGGTGCGATTCGAATTTGTTCAACGACTTCATCGCTTAGCATATTTCCTGTTCCCTTATAAACCTTTCCACTTCCAGAAAGACTTACTTCCCAAGTATTTATATTAAACTCAAGACTTCCGAGGGTAGTGTAAGGATCCATTTGCACTTTGAGTTCACTAGAAAGTCTATAATCTAGTTTATTTCCATTTATTGTGTTTCCCAGATACAATTCCGGATTAGGAAGCGCAAATACACGATAGGTTTTCGTAGCAAGTGTTTCATTATTTGAATTGATGACCGAAATGACAACATCTTTGTTTCCTGATGGCGTTATGATGTAACCATTTCCACTTTTGGTTACTGAAGCATTAGTGGCTGACATACTCAACAATGTGTCACCATTTGTGGATCCGCATTCAAAATAGTTTTCAAAGCCTTTATAAATACGATCATGATGCGGAAAACCAATAACTGCTTGAGCGTTTGCATTACCACTCCCAAAAAACATCAATAAAACTCCAAAATAAAAAATCAAATTTCTCATAGCGTAAAGTTTACAGTTTGACGTTTTATCCCTTTCCCATTCGTTTTATAAGCAACATACAGTTGAAGTGTAGTATTTTTTGGAGCATTTTGGATTGCTGTCATTGCTTCTTCGCTTAGTTTACTGCCGGTACCAGCGAATTCTTTTTTATCAGAACTAAGGGTTATGGTCCAATCTTCTATCGACAAATTGGCCTGTACAGGTACATACGAAGGAAGTTTTAAGTTGATGGTTAAATTGGTTTTATTGCTTAATGTTGCTCCCGACGCATTGGTTCCCAAATAAATTTCTGCATCAGGAATTGGTAATACTCGAAATTCCATAATATCCAAAGTATCCTGTTGTGATTCATTTAAGATGTAAAGTGAAATAAGTTCTTTTCCTCTTGGGGTGAAAGAATAAGTGCCATTTATTCCATTAACAACCTGAATATCCATGCCTTCGGCCAATAGCACCGTATTTTTCTCAGTGTCTTGACGACCAATTTGAACAGTATTGGTACACCCCGCATAAAGCACATTGTATTGAGGTTGCGAAATAACAGCTGTTTGAGAGAAGCCTGATTGAAAAGTTCCTAGAAGGAAAATTACTAGAACGAAATTTATCTTACTCAATTTTTTCATTTTAAAACAGTTCTATACCCTTTTGAAACGCTATTTAACACATAAATTAGTTAGCCATAAATGGCAAGAAGGCATAACTCGCCAAAATTAACAATGATTATAAGTAGTTAAATTAAAAAAAGTTAATTAACGAATTAAAGCGTTGAAAATGTTTTCATACGATCCAACATGTCGATTCATTGGTTAAAAATCACAGAAATAATTTCCCTAACTTTAAAAAACTAATATTTCGGCATGAAATCTATAGGAGGAAAACTCTCCACGTTTGATCTTACAATCGTTGTGATCAGCTTGGTAATAGGAATGGGAATTTTTCGGACTCCATCAGAGGTAGCTGCTTATTCTGGAACGCCAACAATATTTTTTCTCGCATGGGCAGCAGGTGCCTTGGTGAGTTATTTTGGCGCTTTGACATTTGCTGAAATCGGTTCCAGATATCCAGCAACCGGTGGTTTTTATAAAATTTTCTCGTTTTGTTACAGTCCAGTTTTTGCTTTTATGGTCAATTGGATTACCGTAATTTCCAATGCTGCGTCAACTGCTGCAGTATCCATTATGGGTGCTGAATACCTTGCCAGTGCCTTTGGGATTTCTAATGAATATTCGACATACTTGGCCTTGATAACGGTATTAAGTTTACTAGTCATAAATCTGATAGGAATAAAGATCAGTAAAACAGTATTGAATGTATTAATGCTTATTAAAATCTTTTTCATTTTGTTGCTGATTTCATGTTTATGCTTTCCAGTTTCAAATGACCATGTTGTGGTTTCAGGAATCTCTCAAAACCACAATTCGTTAGAAGCGTTTCTATTGTGTTTCATTCCTGTGTTTTTCACCTACGGTGGTTACCAGCAAACTATGAATTTTGGTGGTGATGTAAGCCAGCCAAATATTCAATTACCAAAAGCCATTTCAAGGGGAATATTGATAATTATGTTGCTATACCTTGCGGTGAATTTTAGCTATTTCAAGGTTTTGGGATTGGAGGGTATGGCGCAATCCAAAACCCTAGCATCTGATATGATAGGAATTACTTTTGGTAATGGATTTGCCAAAGCCATTGCTTTAATAATGTTTTTAGCGGTAATGGCTTATGTAAATGTTTCCATATTAAGTAACCCTCGCGTATACTTTGCAATGGCCGAGGATAAGATTATGCCAACCGTTTTTCTTAAAACAAATGAGAAAACAGGAGTACTTACAAGCGGTGTAATCGTATTCTGTTTTCTTATCATCCTAACTATTTTCTTTGTGAATTCTTTTCAGAAAATACTTCAATTCGTGATGTTTTTTGACAGTATCAGTCTGGTTGCAGCAGCATCAGCGATATTTCTTTTACGCAAACGAAAAACAGGAGAATTAGAGCATCTTCCCATTTATAAATTGAGATTTTACCCCTTATTTCCAGTAATTTATATAGTGATTTATACTGCTGTAAACATTAGTGTTTTTGTTGCCAATCCCCAAGCTTTTTTGTGGGGGGCGATTCTTTTTGTATTGGGATATCCGTTGTTTTATTTTTTAAAAAAGATCATTTCAAAATAATTCCCTTTTACCAAGAGAATCTTAATTTTCACCGAAAACTTTACATTTGAACTCAATTTTGTCCTTAAATCTAGGTTATGAAAATTATCACTTTTCTATTTTCCAATCATAATACGATAAGGCAACCCATTATTTCGGAGGATTTCAAAACCGAGCAAGCAAAGGGTCTGGCTCCGCAGTGCGATGTATTAAGGATAAAGTGTAAAGGATAACAGCCGCTGGTTGTCAAATATTCCTTCAACCCTTATTTTAAAGGAAAGCTCTAATTCTTAAAGCTTATTTTAACAAATTCAAGAATTTCTTGGAGCTTGTTCAAAAGAAGGGTTTTCATTTCAGCATGTTTTACTTTAAAATTTTCGTTCTCACTACTTTCAAAACTCTTATGAATAAAAGCTGTCAACATCACTTTACCTTTCTCCGCAACTTCAGTCGGTAAGAAATAACTGTAGTGGTTTTTGTCTGTAAGCACTTCAGACCCATCCTCAACTTGTTCTTGATTAAACCATTCCTTTTCGCTTTGGTATTTTGAGGGTATCGTATAGGACCACTCGCCGGTACTTGGACTGATAAAGAAAAGGAACTCGGTAGGTTCCGTCCAATCTAGGTGTTTGTACCAACTGTGTGCTCGTGTAAAATCATTAGCATACCTTATAGTCTCTTCTTCCGTAGGAAGTGCAAATCGCTGAACGCGTTGCCAGTAGAGTTCTTGAAGCATTTGATTTAAAGTGTTTGACTTTCCACGAAAGTAATAGATTTTAATAAAATTTACTATGTTATAAAATCTGAAATACTCAGATTTAAAGTACCTTTAAAAATCGAAATTCATTACAATGGCTAAGGTAAAATCTGCGTATTTCTGTCAAAATTGCGGTTACGAAACTCCGAAATGGCTCGGTAAATGTCCTTCATGTAATGAATGGAACACTTTTGTTGAGGAAGTTATAGAGAAGAATATTCCTTCCGTAGTTGCCTTTTCATCGTCGACAAGAAATTCAAAACCGCATGCGATTCACACCATAGAAAATCAGGAAACACAGCGCATTGATTTACGAGACAATGAATTGAACCGTGTGCTTGGAGGTGGATTGGTTCCAGGATCTTTAATCCTATTTGGGGGTGAACCAGGAATTGGAAAATCAACTTTATTGCTGCAAATGGCCATCACTGACCTTCACCAAAAGGTACTTTATGTTTCGGGTGAGGAATCAGAACAGCAAATTAAAATGCGTGGAGAACGAATAGGGTTAAAGAACCACAATTGCTTTATCCTCACAGAAACGAATATTCAGCACATTTTCACCCAAGCTGAAGAGGTGCAACCAGAAATTTTAATCATTGATTCCATTCAAACGCTTTACAGCTCTCAAATAGAAAGTTCACCAGGAAGCATTTCTCAAGTTAGAGAGTGCACAGCTCAATTGCTTCGGTATGCTAAACAAACAGGTGTTCCCGTTTTTTTAATTGGTCACATTACCAAAGAAGGCTCTCTTGCTGGACCTAAAGTTTTGGAACATATGGTGGATGCCGTTTTACAATTTGAAGGGGATCGCAATCATGTATATCGTTTATTGCGTTCCATCAAAAACCGATTTGGAAGCACCAATGAATTAGGAATTTATGAAATGATAGGTTCCGGATTGCGCCAAGTAGAAAATCCGTCAGAAATATTAATTGCCACAACAGATCAGCAATTGAGTGGAATTTCAATCGCTGCAACATTAGAGGGCATGCGACCTATGTTGATTGAAGTACAAGCACTTGTGAGCACAGCAGCATACGGAACGCCGCAGCGTTCGTCGACTGGTTATGATGCCAAGCGTTTGAATATGTTATTGGCTGTCATGGAGAAAAGATGTGGTTTCAAACTCGCTGCGAAAGATGTTTTCTTGAATATAGCAGGTGGAATTAAAGTTGATGATCCCGCGATAGATTTGGCTGTAGTTGCTGCGGTTTTATCTTCCAATGCTGATATTTCCATTTCAAAAAGCATCGCGCTGTCTGCTGAAGTGGGTCTTTCGGGAGAAGTTCGACCTGTAAACCGCGTGGATCAGCGTATTGCTGAAGCTGAAAAATTAGGTTTTGAAAAAATCATCATTTCCAAATACAATAAGGGCATCCAACAAAAGAATTACAAAATCGAATTGGTACAATGCGGCCGCATCGATGAGGTGGTAAGGGCACTTTTTTCCTGATTTTATTAAATTTTAAGTCAAAAAAAGAGGCTCTTTGGGAGCCTCTCAATATTGTGGGTTTCTTTTTATTTAAAGAGAACAATAAGGTAATAGAATGCTGCAGCAAGAATAGCACTTACCGGAATGGTTAAAATCCATGCCCAAAGTAAGTTAACAGTAACCCCCCAGCGTACAGCAGAAAGTCTTTTTGTTGCACCAACACCTATAATTGAACCAGTGATGGTATGTGTTGTCGACACTGGAATACCCATTTGACTTACCGTAAATAAAGTTAATGCTCCTGCTGTTTCGGCACATACACCTTCGAGTGGTGTAACTTTGGTGATTTTCGTACCCATTGTTTTTACGATTTTCCAACCACCCATCAAGGTGCCCAAGCCAATCATTAGATAACAAAGGAATACAACCCAAGTCGGAGAAGTTTCGCGGGTAAATTTACTTTCAATTTTATATTTTTCTTGTAATTTCCCTTTTTCGTCAACAAATTTATTGAAGACAGAAGCATATTTCCAGTCTTTATTGAGCTTCTTTCCATCAAAAATGACCTCGTGCGTTTTTTGATCATAGAAGGAAGTTTCACTTTTCATTTTCCCATCTTTTTCAAAACGTTCTGATTTAGAATACACAAAGAAAGACGTTAAACTATCTTTTACGCTTACTGTATTGCCCGCGAGTTCTATTTTTCCATCATTCATTATAAGTTCCTCCTCACTTACTGTGTTGAAAAGAATAGAGTCTTTATAGGTTACATAAGTAATCCCTCCAATTTCACCATAAAGTTGAGGCTTGAATTTCTTTATTTTTCCTTCTTGATCTTCATATTTTATGTTTAATACTTCTGAAACCTTCATAGAATCAGGCAGCGGCACATCAACTTTGCCTTCACGCTCCATATTGGCATATACGAGCAATGCGGCACATATAATTCCAATTACTTTTTGAGAGTCAGCTCCTCCATGGCCAATAGAAAACGCAGCGGATGATAACAATTGCAGCTTCTTGTACATGGAAGATTCCTTCACTGCGCTTTGTTTTCTTCCATTAATAATTTGGTATAAAATGTAAGCAACCAAAAAGATGCCTAGCGTTATTCCAATAATCCAAATCATTTCTTTTTTAATTTCGAAATAATCTTTATAATGGTAACTGGCGTAAACCGTTCCAACGCTTATAGAAGTTGAAATGATAATTTTCTTAATAAAACTACGTTGAATCGTTACCAGAGCTATAAAAAAAGCAATGACACCTCCTATTACTGGAGCTAGAAAAATAAATAAAATAGGTTTAATTATTTCTTCAGTTTTTAAAACCCCTGCACCAAGAAATCCGTAACCACCTTTCATTGCAGCATAGGCCATAGCGGCACCTGCGAAACCACCGATAAGTGTATGAGAGGATGATGAGGGTAAACCCAATCTCCATGTGAAAAGATTCCATGCTGTTGCCGCGAGCAATCCGGCTAGAATAACCCATAGGTCAATTGCTGAGGTATCAACTGATTTTGCTATGGTATTACCAACACTTAAGTCAAAAATAAATATTGCAACCACATTAAATGTACCCGCCCAAATAACTGCTTGAAGTGGTGTAAGTACTTTGGTAGATACCACTGTAGCAATAGAGTTTGCAGCATCGTGGAAACCATTGACCAAGTCAAAAAGTAGCGCAATTACAATTACAACTATTAATAATGTAAACATGTTATGGTTTTATTAGCGTTTTACAATGCGGTTTATGCATATTTTACAACAATGGATTCAATCACATTGCCTGCGTCTTCGCACTTGTCTGTAACTGTTTCCATAGTTTGGTAGATTTCACGTTTTTTAATCAATTCTTTAGCATCAACATCTGAATCAAATAGGCGCTCAATACTCATATCAAAGATTTCATCCGCAGTATTTTCAATACTGTTTATTTTGATGACGCATTCTACGATTTTTTGTGTGTTCTTGAGGTTGCGCAATTCTCTTACTGCCTGATTCACAGCTAAAACTGCCATTTCAATTTGATCTGCAGTTTTTTGTATTCCTGAATCTGAAGTAGGATCTATTTTGTAGAAATTGATCTTTTTAGCCGCAGCATAAATGTAATCTGCAATATCATCCAAAGCAGAAGCTAAACTGTGAATATCTTCGCGATCAAAAGGGGTAATGAAATTTTTACCTAATTCAACAAATATTTCATGGGTTACCAAATCATTCTTATGCTCCAATTCTTCCATTTCTTTAATTAAATGAGCCCTTTTATTGTAATCAGATTCATTCACTACAAGAACTAATTTTTTGGAAATGGTTTCTAAGTTTGCTCCTGCATTTTCAAACAATGTATAGAACACCCTGTCTTTGGGTAAAAAGAATTTAAGTATACCTCCTGCCATGATTAATATTTTTTATGTAAATGTATTGGTTTCTTTATTGAAACAGTATTGCTCGAAGAATTTCTTAACATAAACATAATGTTTAATGAGCCGATATTTTTATCGGCCAAAAGGATTATTGAACATCATAAAAATTATAAAGTCTTTTGTGAAAAATTGTATAAACGAAATTTATTAAAATCCGCCAACCATTTTCAAATCTACTTCCACCTCGATTTCATAATCGGGGTGTTTTTCGTGGAGAAAAGCGATCATATTGGTAACAATTCCCATATCTGATCCTTCCATTAGGCTAAAAGTCATTTCGCGAACCAATTTATTATTATCCAATGACAATTCAACTCCTTCTAATTGGGCAGTGGGAACATTATTGAAGTATACAGTATTGTCAATGATTGAAAATCCAGTAGTGTCAAGATTTCTCAAAGCAGAGCAAGAAACCAAAGCGCTAGAAAGTAAAAGAAGATAGATGAGTCGCATGTTTTTTCTTCGAAAATAGAACAGTCGAAACGATTTAATATTAAGCCAATGTTAATTTTCATCTTCTGGATTTAATCTCGCTATCTTTGTAAGGATGTTTAACGACAAAGAAACAATATGTGCACTTGCTACACCAAATGGTATTGGAGCTATTGGTGTAATACGTGTATCTGGTTCTAAAGCAAAAGAATTTGTTGCTAAAGGTTTTTCGAAATCTTTGGATAATTTAGTTTCACATACTTCACATTTTGGCGTTTTTAAAAATTCAAACGTAGAACCCATTGATGAGGTATTGCTCACGTATTTTGAAAACGGCAAAAGTTTTACCGGTGAAGAAAGTATTGAAATCGGCTGTCATGGTTCTCCTTACATTCAACAACAAATTATTAAAGCATTGATAAAATACGGCTGTCGTTTGGCCGAACCTGGTGAATTTACTTTTCGTTCATACTTTAATGGAAAAATGGATTTGTCTCAGGCGGAAGCTGTTGCAGATTTAATCGCTTCACAATCCAAGGTTGCCCATGATATTGCACTAAAACAACTGCGGGGTGGCTTTTCGAATGAACTCAAAGACCTTCGAGAAAAACTCATTCATTTTGCTTCGCTGGTAGAGCTAGAACTCGATTTTGCTGAGGAAGATGTTGAATTTGCCGACCGAACCGAATTGAAAAACTTGGTTTCAGACGTATTGCATTACATCAATAAATTGGCGCAATCTTTTGAACTGGGTAACGCCATTAAAGAAGGCGTTCCTGTTGCCATTGTTGGCGCGCCAAATACAGGAAAAAGTACGCTGCTCAATCAATTGTTGGGAGAAGATCGTGCAATAGTAAGCGAAATC
This sequence comes from Flavobacteriales bacterium, assembly GCA_947475275.1. Taxonomy (GTDB): domain Bacteria; phylum Bacteroidota; class Bacteroidia; order Flavobacteriales_D; family Crocinitomicaceae; genus M0103. Next base: position 14,412 of record CANJNE010000053.1, read on the forward strand.
GCAGGAACCACACGTGATGTAATCGAAGAAACCTTGAATATTGAAGGCATATTATTCCGATTAATCGACACAGCAGGGATACGAGAAGAAGCAGAAGCTATTGAAGCATTGGGAATTGCCCGTTCGAAAGAAAAAATAAAGCTGGCGAAAGTGGTCTTATGTATGGCCGATGCATCAGATTCCAAAAGCATCGGTGAGGTTGAGCAATGGGTGAATGACTTGCAAGAGGAATATCCAGATAAAAAAATATTGATGTTGGCCAACAAACTAGATGTTGCAAAAACACCTAGCGCTTCCGAATCCAATTACCTATACATTAGTGCAAAAGACGGTTTGGGTATTGAAGAACTCAAAACAAAACTTGTGGACTTGCTTACTGGTTCATTTGACTTGGCAAACGACACTATTGTTTCCAATGCGCGGCATTACGATGCATTAATTCGTACCGCAGAATACTTGGATAAGGCACGCTACGATTTGGACAATAACATTTCCGCAGACTTCGTCGCTATGGACATCCGCCAAGCGATGTACTACCTCGGAACCATTACCGGCGACATCTCCACTGATGATCTATTAGGTAATATTTTTAGTAAGTTCTGTATTGGGAAGTAGGTTTGTAAGCTTTAAAAAGGTTATTTTATCAACCTTTAATAATTGCTCATTTAATCTGTTTTTTAACCAAACAAAAACGTCGAAACTCCTGCTGTAATAATCAGTAATATCGCAGCAGCACTCTTGCCACATCCTTTATTGGACGATTGCGCTTTATTTTTTCTTTGTTCCTCAAGATTTTGAATTTCTTCAGGGCTCAACACAATACATTCACTAATTAAGGTAGCTATGGCTGTAATATGTTCGTTTGCTTTGCTTACTTCGTAAGATTTATCGAATGCCCCGACTTTTCTTAGAACTTCAATGTCAATCTTCGTTTTTGAATCCGATATCGAACTCAAGCTGATATCGATGAATACACCTAAACTTAAAAACTCAAGCGCTTCAAAACGATAAGTCTTTAACACTTCATTTTTAGAAGTGAATTTATACTTGTTGTTTTTAAGTGGGATAAATTCAATCGTACTCGTAATCTTATCGATACTAAAGTCGATTTCTATTGATTTTTTGGGGTTTGGTATGGCTCCTAACATAAAATGAAATTTACGTAAATATATAATTAATTTACATTAAAGCAAATTTAAAGAAACGTTTTTGTTTAAATTTTTATATTCTGTGATGCAAACACAATTGAAAATTCTTGAATGAATTCAAGCGGTTCCCTCAATCTCTTTATTCTAACCCCACAAACCTTTCCTGCTTAACTTTGTTCTTCTAAAAAAGAAATCATGGCTTTACGTCGCATCGATCGCTCAGAAATTGAAAAAATGGACCGCATATCACGGTTGAATTTGGTTAACAGTTGTACAGGTTACAAATCGGCTAATCTTATTGCAACAATAAATAATCAAGGCAAAACCAATGTAGCTGTATTTTCGAGTGTGACGCATTTAGGCAGTGACCCAGCATTGATAAGTTTTACCATGCGTCCTATAACGGTTCCACGACATACTTACAATAATATTAAGGAATACGGCTATTTTTCGATCAACCATATTACAGCGGAACAAATTGCTGATGCACACCATACTTCAGCGGATTATCCCGAGGAAATTAGCGAATTCGACCAAACCTATCTGCAGCCAGTTTACCACAACGATTGTCCGGTTCCGTTTGTGAAAGGAAGTCCCGTGAAGCTATTGTGTAAGTATGTTAATGAATACCTTATACAGGAAAATGGCTGCATTCTTATTGTTGCATCTATTGAAGCAATTTTTTACGAAGAAGAGGTTAAAACTGCAGATAACTGGCTTCAACTCGATAAGGGAAAGGTGGTTGCAATCAATGGATTGGATGGTTATGCTTTACCCGTATTATTAGAACGATTACCCTACGCTCGACCAAAGACGAAGTAATGTGATTGATTCCTTGTAAGTTTCTTTTTCGTTTATTTAATATTTCATTATATCAAACTGTTTTTACTATATCTGTAAAAGTTAACATTTCGGACTTACCGTTCAACTAAATAATTTAAGCTGTTTTGTCAGGAAAAGTTCGTTTAAAAAGGTTGTATTGTGATAAAAAGCATTCAAAATATGTATTAACTTTCAGTAATGAACAGTGCAATACCATATCAAGAA
>CANJNE010000054.1 GCA_947475275.1 Flavobacteriales bacterium
CCTCTTTTTACCCTTGTTCTCGTTCGAACGGGGTTGCAAAGTTAATCACTTATTTCTTTTTAACAACACCTTTTTGAAAAAAATTAATTTTAATGACAGAATTCGGTATACAAAAAGTGTTAAAAAAGGTTTCAAAAAAGTAAGAATGAAATAATCACAATAATAGAAAACGCTTTAAATTCAGCACTTTAAATTTAAAATTTTAGTTTAGAAAATACTTTTTTACGTTTTCTGAAGAAGACAAAATTTTAGATAAAAAAATCCAAAAATCTTTTTCATAAGGAGAAAATTGTCTTGTATTATTGTACCTTTCTTTTAATTCAAACAGGAAATTTTCAATACATCCCAATTCATAGCCCTTGATAAATGAAGCGTCAAGTTCAATCAACATTATATTATCCTTGAGTTTGTCATTTATTTCGCTCAAGGAAAAACACAATCCATGTTCAGTTTCTTGATTTATATCATTAAGCCCAATGACCCATCTTGAATTTTCGAAAACAAATAATGGTAAATCCCATAAAAAAATGGTTGCGAGTGCTGATAAAGAAATAGCTTCTGATCTTTCAGGGATATTTCCATTTTGGTTAATCATATCCACATTAGCAAGCAATAATCCCAATCTATCTTCAAATACTGATTTATCTTTGGAATTCAAATTTCTATAAAAAGGAACATGAGTCTTGAGCCAAAATCGATCATTGGTATTCATACGTACCCTTTGCTCGTAAGCTATATATTTTATGGTTTGTTTGCGCCATATCCATAAAGCGACAGACAAACTTACAATCAAAATAATTCCAAAAATCTTACCTAAAGATGCAAAACCAGACAGAAATAGGAGTGGAATAACTGAGAGAAGAATGGAGAATAATAGTATCCAAAGTACAAAACGAAATCTTTCCATGGAAAAAAATTAAAATAAAAAAGCCCTCGAAGGGCTCATAAATTTGTAAAATAAAAGTTTATCAACTATCTATCCACTTATCGTTTCTCATTTCACCTTTAATGATTACATTTTTAGTTCTTGAGTAATCTTCTGCGGCCATTATCATTTGTTCTTTAGTATCTCTACGAACTAAAACAGCAGAACTACCTTGCGTTTTCACCTCTATATAAAAGCCATCTTTAAGTCTTGCTGGTCTTGTTGGCGGTCTTCCCATTTTGAATTTGTTATTTAATTTGATTTTAAACTTAAACAATTATGCTCAAACAAAGTCTACTTTTAAGTTATTTTATGACAATAGTTATAAATTAATTCAAAGAAAACAATGTTTTATTCTCTGAATAAACAACTTTTATAACTTCCCAGCATAAAAAGCATGACAGCAAATAGTCTATTTTATTTTTGCGCAATGGAGACTTTTTATATATCTGACTTAAAGTAATATTGTCATGTTCTGCTAGTAATGCAAGTAAACCTGTCTCGTCGGAATCGAACTTAACAGGTTTCGCATGAATATCAGCTTTCATTTTCCAAGATTTGACCAATATTTTGTTCGCCAAAACTGTATTATCCTCGACTCGAATAAAAGATTTGTAATTATTACTTTCATCTAAAGCAGTAACTCCTTTTTTCTCTACCCGATTTACCTCAATTATCAATATCAATTTATGATCATCCTGCCAAATAAATGAAGTAAAAGCTACATTAGGTCTGCAATAAAGTGATGCCGCACCTTCAATCATATGAAATTCTTCCTCTGGATAACAACCGGCAATTTTACCATTATCTTTAACTCCGATAAGTAATCTTCCTCCTTTAGTATTAGCAAAGGCACATAAAGTTCTAGCAATCTTCTTCTGATCATCAATTCTAAACTTGAAATCTTGGGTTTCATTTTCACCTTCAGAAATCCATTTTTCTAAATTCACCATAACAGTTATGTATTAGAAGTCCTTAATTATTCCAAACTTCCCATGCCTTTAAAGCTTGATGTTTAAGCATTGAAGATCCATTTAAAATTGTTGCCCCATTTAATTCAGCAGTTTTTAAAAATGGTGTTTTTTCTGGATTGTAAATAAGGTCTACCACGAGATGTTCTTCACCTAAGAATTGATAAGGCAATTCAATCTTATCGTTGACATTTGGGAATGTTCCTAAAGGAGTACAGTTTACTATTAACTTACAAGCGCTGATCATATTTTCGTTCACATCAGCGTAAGAGAATTCTTTGTCACTTAATGGATTTCTTGTAACAAAAATCACATCAATTCCAATTTTTCTTAATACATAAGTAACCGCTTTAGACGCTCCACCTGTACCTAAAACTATAGCTCTTTCGTGTTTATTGGTAAGAAATGGCTTAATCGATTGCTGAAAACCAAAGGCATCCGAATTGTGTCCAATCTTTTTAATACCATCAAATCGAATTACATTGACTGCACCAATTTCATTTGCCTCATCCGAAAGTTGATCTAAAAATGGAATAATTTGCTCTTTGTATGGTATTGTAACACAACAACCTTTAAGATTCTGTTCGAAAACTTTACCCACCTCATTAATGGCATTCAATTCAAAATTTTGAAAAGAAGCTTTTATTTGATTTTCTACAAAAAAATGCTCAAAAAAAGATTTGGAAAAAGAATGCGATAGTGATTTTCCAATTAAACCATATTTATCCATTTTTAACAGATAATCTTGACCGTACAAAACCGATGAGCATCGGTAAAATGGAAAGGAAAATTATTCCTAGACATACCAAATCTATATTTTTCTTAATCCATTCCACTTCACCTAACATATATCCTGCAAGCGTTAAACTAAAAATCCAAAGAAATCCTCCTAAAACATCGAAAAAGAAGAAACGCTTATAACTCATTTGTCCTACACCTGCGGCAAAGGGAGCAAAAGTCCTAACAAAAGGAACGAATCTGGCCATAATTATGGCTTTCACACCGTTTTTCTCAAAGAATGCTTCAGTTTGATCCAAGTACTTCTTATTGACCAATGTTTTTCCTCGAAATTTATAGCTAAAGATTTTCAATCCAACTTTTCTCCCAACCCAGTAATTACAATTATCTCCAAGCACGGCAGCGATAAAGAGCAAAATTAAAACTAAAGACAAATTTAATTCTCCTGATGCCGAAAAAAGACCGGCTGTAAAAAGTAATGAATCACCTGGAAGAAAAGGCATGGCGACCAAACCAGTTTCAATAAAAATAACCAAAAACAAAATCACATAAATTGTGGTTCCATAATTCGTGAAAATCCAAGGAAAATCTAAGTGAATTATATGTTCAAAAAGTTCTATCATTTTAATCCAGTTTTAAAGTGGGTTCTACCAAATCTCTCCAAGCAACGATGCCACCCTCAAGAATATAAATGTTTGTCATTTTGAACTCGGTCGACAGCATATTTGCTGATGCTTCAGCCCTTTTTCCAGATCTACACATCATTACAATTTTCTTATCTGAAGGAAGCTCATTTTGACGTTCAATGAGTTCGCCCATAGGAATATGCAGCGAATTCAGGTTACAAGTCACATATTCATAAGGTTCTCGTATATCCAAAATGACGTATTCATCAGATTGTTTTAAAAGCGCGTTAAGTTCTTCTGCACTCACAAATTGCATAAACATTTTTGATCAAAAGTAAACATTTGCTTTAAATAAGACAGAACAATGGCATGATGAAAATCGTTAAATTTGAAAGATTAATAATCAATTCAAAATAAATTACATCAATTATCATAATGAGTAAAAGTAACCTTAATATTTGGATAGAAGCTGCACGACCAAGGACACTGCCTCTATCTCTTTCTGGAATTGTTTTGGGTTCAGGCTTTGCCTATTCCCAAGGTTTTTGGTCATGGCCTATTTTTGTACTTGCCATTTTGACAACCGTTTTATTCCAAATCATATCAAATTTTGCAAATGATCTAGGCGACGGCATAAAAGGCACAGATAATAAACAAAGAGTAGGTCCTGCAAGGAGCGTTCAATCAGGAAACATTGAACCACTTCAAATGAAAAAAGCAATTATTATTACAAGTATTTTAAGTCTATTTAGTGCCACCGCTTTAATTTTTATTGGTTCTAAGGATTTATCGAGTAGTGTAATTTATTTTTATTTGGTTTTGGCAGTCTTGTGTATAATTGCTGCAATAACATACACAATGGGCAAAAGAGCCTACGGCTATTATGGTTTAGGAGATCTAATGGTTTTATTGTTTTTTGGAGGTGTAAGCGTTTTAGGTGTCTATCCTTTTTATTCCAAAACTTTCGACAATTCACTGATTTTTGGGGCAATAGGTTTAGGCTTGATGAGCACTGCGGTTTTAAATCTTAACAACATGAGGGATCGCGTTAATGACGCCAAATGCAACAAAAGAACACTTGCAGTCATGATGGGACCTAATCTTTCAAAAGTATATCACTTCTTTCTCATCGCAGGCGGAATAGGATTTTTGACCTATTTTATTTCATCAACTGGAAAGGAAATGGCAGGATTAGGTTTACTTCCTTCACTTTATTTAATCTATCATTTACGGCAGGTTATGCAAATCAAAGATGCAAAATTGTATGACCCTGAACTTATGAAAGTTGCGCTGAGTACATTTTTATCGGCCTTGTTATTTTTCATTGGAATACTGATCTCTTAAACAGTGAAATATACCATTCAATTCCTCTCATTAAATTTTAAAACCCCAGCCGGAACAAGTCGTGGCTATCTACTTACTAAGCCAAGTTGGATTTTAACTCTGGAAAATGATGGTATAGAAGGCATTGGAGAAATAAGCATTATAGATGGGCTTTCCCCTGAATTTGAAAATATCCCTGCTTTTGAAAAAAACGTCCATAATTTCATTCAACATTTCATAGCATTTTACAATAAATATCCGGATAAGGGAATCAACCATTTTATTCAGGAAAATCCAGAAATTAAAAAATATCCTTCAATATTATTCGGATTGGAAAGTGCTTATTTAGACTTGCAGAATGGTGGAAAAGAAAAATATTTTTTGAATGAATTTACAGAAGGAAAAAAGAGCATCCCTATCAACGGATTAGTTTGGATGGGAGAGGCTTCTTATATGTTGGAGCAAGTTGAAGATAAAATTCTACAGGGATTCAACACTATTAAATTAAAAGTCGGTGCTTTGGACTGGGAAAAAGAAATTCAAATTCTTGAAACTATTCGGAGCCAATACGATAAATCTAAAATCACTATTCGATTGGATGCAAACGGAGCATTTGATGCGACAAAGGCCCTTGAGAAATTAGAAACGCTTAAAGAATTTGACATTCATTCAATCGAACAACCGATTAAACCTGGTCTAATTGAAAGCATGACACAAATTTGCCAGCAATCACAAATTCCTATTGCATTGGATGAAGAATTAATCGGAATTACCTTAATTGAAGATAAAGAGCGGCTAATACAAGAAATTAAGCCGCAATATATTATACTTAAACCAAGTTTGCATGGTGGGATTTCTGGTTCTCAAGAGTGGATTACTTGTGCTGAAAAACAAAACATCAATTGGTGGATGACCTCTGCTTTAGAGTCCAATATTGGATTAAACACCATTGCACAATTTGCAGGAGAATATGAGAACCCATTACCGCAGGGCTTGGGAACGGGTTCTTTATACACCAATAATGTTCCTTCAGATTTAACTGTTGAAGCAGGTTTTATTTTCAAAAAAAGAGATTAATACCTATCTCTTTTTCCGAACCACGTTTTTTTTCCTTTGTTTTTAGCCGCAACAATCTTTTCATCTTTTGTAGGTTTTGGCTTCTGTTGAACTCTAGGAGGGCGAGGTGTTTTTTCCTTTTTGATGATTTCAAAAACTTCCATTGGATACGGATGGTCCTCAATTACTGGAATGGATTGTTTGATCAATTTTTCAATATCCTTCAAATATGCTTTTTCCTCATAATCACAAAAAGATATAGCTTGGCCAGAATGCCCTGCTCTACCCGTTCGACCAATTCGATGCACATAGGTTTCTGGAATATTTGGGAGTTCATAATTAATTACCAATTCCATTTGCTCGATGTCTATACCTCTTGCAGCGATATCTGTAGCAACGAGAACCTCAATTTTGCGATCCTTAAAATCGGATAGTGCTTTCTGCCTTTTCAATTGAGATTTGTCCCCGTGAATCGCATCTGCTTTTATTCCATTTCGGATTAAAAATTTTGCAACTTTATCTGCACCGTACTTTGTTCGCGTAAAAACGAGAGCACTTGAAGCCTTATGATCATTAAATATATCAACCAATAAGGAAGGTTTGTTTGCTTTATCGACGAAATATATTTTTTGACCTATTTTGTCTGCTGTTGAAGAAACGGGCGTAACTTCAACTCTCACAGGATCAATAAGGATTGTTCCTGCAAGTTTCAATATTTCGGGAGCAATGGTTGCGGAAAAAAATAAATTCTGTCTTTTATCAGGCAATGCCTTAATTACTTTTTTGACATCATTAATGAACCCCATGTCGAGCATTCTATCTGCTTCATCCAAAACAAATATCTCTATATCAAGTAAGGAAATTAAACCTTGCATCATCAGATCCAAAAGACGACCTGGGGTAGCGACTAGGATATCTATTCCTTTTTTGAGTTCATTTACTTGACCATGTTGACTTACGCCACCAAATATTACAGTATTTCTCAATGGTAGATGTCTTCCATAAGCTTGAAGACTTTCATCAATTTGAATGGCTAACTCTCTTGTAGGTGTTAAAATAAGTGCTTTAGGATTTCTTCCTGTTTTATTTTTTTCTTTTAAAAGTTGTAAAATCGGAATTGAAAAAGCTGCCGTTTTGCCTGTTCCAGTTTGCGCACAGCCTAAAATATCATGGCCTTTTAAAACTAGTGGAATTGCTTCGGCTTGAATTGGTGTTGGTGTTGTATATCCTTCTTCTTCTATCGCTTTTAAGATAGCTGGAAGGATGTTCATTTCATTAAATTGCATGTAAAATAATTGTCAGAAGATAGGTTGAATTGACAATACTAAAATTCTGTTGTTCCATCAAAGGTACGTATAAATTTTGGAAGATTGTTATACTTAGGTTTGTAGTTCGTTTATTTGACGTTAGAAATTTACTCAATATGAAAAGTATTTTATTTGTTTTAACTATTTTTTCCTTTCTCAAAGGTTTATCGCAAGACGCTCAAATGTCTTTATTTTTCAACGTTAATGTAAATGAGCTTACGCCAAAAAGTTCTGCAGATTTGGACTCCTTAATGAATCTCGGTATTCTATCCGATATAAAGCTTGTTGGTTTCGCCGATATGAGAGGTAGTGATTCGATGAATTTATTGCTTTCTCGATCTAGAGTTTTAGCAATTGAAAACATACTTAATTCAAATAGCTTTGATGTGGCAGAATCTTCATTTTGTGGTGAGAAATACCCATTAAACTCCGATAATCAGAGTAATTATGCATTCTGGAGAAGAGTGGATTTATCCTATACTCTGGAAAAAGCTAAACCCAATTCATTAAGTCAAATTGATATTAATGATATTATATCGGGCCAACTCGAAGCTATTCCTTTGCAATTAGAATTTTATAACATGTCAGCTGAATTTATGCCATATTCAACATCAGAATTGGAGAAATTCTTAGAATTCATGCAAAAAAACGAATCTGTTAATGCCTTTATAAGAGGACACGTTTGTTGCTCAGGTGGGGACATTGCCGATTACTATTCCAATCTTAGAGCAGAGGCAGTTTACAATTATTTAATTACTAATGGAATTTCAGATGACAGGCTTTCCTTTAAAGGTTTCGGTAATTCAAGTCCACTAGTTTGGCCAGAGGTTACCGAAGAAGACCAGCAAAGAAATCGACGCGTTGATGTTATCTTTTCAATGGAATAAAGCTTCCCAAAATAAATTTGAGAAGCTTATATATTAATTGCTTATTTCTTCAAAACCGTTCTTAAGAATTCACCGTTCTCATTGATGATACGCACTATGTATGAACCTTGAGAAAGATTCTCTGTATTCAAAATAATATTGTCACTAGTTGAATATGCTGATGATATTACCTTTTGACCTGCGAGATTCATCAATTGAATTGAACCTGAACTAGCTGATGACAAACGTATTTCGAGCTTATCATCAAATGGATTGATTACAATAATTTTACTTTCATCAAGCACATCTATTCCATTAGCTCCCAACATTACTTGATCATTGATAACAATTGTATTGTAGTTCATGGCTTTTTGTGAGCAGTATACCACAAGCGTCAATCCATAAATTCCATTTGCAGCATTTGGAATGTTATATACAACATTATATGTTCCAGCTACATTCCCTGTAGAGTCCAATAAAGTCCAAGTAACTAATAAAGAATCAGTTCCAATTACAACTGAATTGGTAACACTTCCAGATGCAATATTTTGATAATTAAGGGTGCAATCTTCTATCGAATCTGCAGCAAGAACAGCTGTAACAACCCCACCAGGAAAAGGTGTATTATTGAAAACCAAGACTGAATCCATTGCTGAAGCATCACCAATAATTGCATTGTCGCAAGTAACACATCCATTGGCATCTCCGACACAAACCTGATAGGTTCCAACACACAAATTGTTTATCGCACTTGTTGTTGCTCCTTGGGTCCAAGTATAAGTATAAGGGGCAGTTCCTCCTGAAACAAAGGCCACCGCGGAACCATCACAAGAAGTGCTTGTGGAAGCATCAACAAATGTGGTTGACAAAACAAAATTCGAGCAAGGATTAAAATTTCCAGAACCTATTGTAAATGTTAAAGTATATGGATTACCGAGTAGGCTTGTGGCCGTAACAATATAGTTACCCGGACACAAATTGTAGACATAAAGTCCTCCTTGTTGAATTATAGCTCCACCTCCCATCCAATTTACAGTTGTGGAATTAAAGGTGGAATCAAGCCAAGCGGCTCCGTCACAAGAAGCTGGGCCAGAAGTATTTTGAGTATATACTTGTGGCTGAGCAAATGCAATATTCGCTGCAAAAAAGAATGCAACCAAGGGTAATACCGATTTTAAAATTTTCATAATTAGTAGTTTTATTTTCAATTTGAGACGGGCAAAGATGAGAAAAAGTTCGCTTTCCTACAAATTAATTCATTCTTCTCAGACCAATCCGTTTTCTAGGCAAATCCAATTCAAGTACTTCCACTTCAATATGCTCGTGTAATTTGATTACAGTTGCAGGATCCTCAACATATTCGTTTGACAAATTGGATTTGTGAATCAAGCCATTTTCTTTAATTCCGATATTTACAAAGGCACCAAATGCAGTTACATTGGTTACAATTCCAGGTAAGATCATGCCGATTTTTAAATCTTCAATGGTTCGTATTGATTTATTAAACTCCAATATTTTTGCGCTTTTACGTGGGTCACGCGAAGGTTTTTTCAATTCTTGAATGACATCTTGAAAGGTATAAGCATCTACATTCTGGAAGTCTTCTTTTTTGATTACTTCGAGTAAAGTTGAATTTCCAACAAGTTCTTTGATTTCAACCTTTAATTTCTTTGCAATTTTTTCTACAAAAGCATATTGTTCAGGATGAACTGCAGAATTATCTAATGGATTTAAAGCCTTCGAAATTCTCAAAAATCCAGCAGCTTGCTCAAATGCTTTATCTCCAAGACGTTTTACCTTTTTCAAATCGTTTCTCGATTCAAATGGTCCGAACTCTTCTCTGTGGGAAATAATATTTTCAGCAAGTGTAGGCCCTAAACCTGAAACGTAACTTAACAAATACGAAGATGCTGTATTGAGTTCGACTCCTACCCTATTCACGCAAGAAACTACAACGTCATCCAAGGATTCCTTTAAAAGATTTTGATTAACCTCATGCTGATATTGCCCCACTCCAACAGATTTTGGATCGATTTTCACCAATTCAGCAAGTGGATCCATCAATCGGCGTCCAATTGAAACGGCACCTCGAACTGTTACATCATAATTTGGAAACTCCTTTCTTGCAATACTACTGGCAGAATAAATCGAAGCACCATCTTCGCGAACAACAAACACTTCAAGCTCTTTATTGAAACGAATTTTCTTTATAAAATATTCTGTTTCTCTCCCAGCTGTTCCATCTCCAATTGCAATTGCATCAATTTTATATGCTTCAACCAATTGGGCAATTTTGGACTGAGCTGCAGACATTTCTTTTTGAGGTGGGTGCGGATAAATCGTGCAGTTCTGAAGCAATGAACCATTTTCGTCTAAACAAACTACTTTACACCCTGTCCTAAAACCTGGATCTATGGCTAAAATGCGTTTCGAGCCTAGTGGTGGTGCTAATAAAAGTTGATCCAGATTGGAAGCAAAGATTTTAATGGCTGCCAAATCCGCTTTTTCTTTTGCCTTGTTGATGATTTCCGTCTCTAAAGAAGGGGCCATCATTTTTTTGTATGACTCTTTACAGGATTCCGCAACGAAAGTGGAACATTCATCGTTTCCTTTGACAAAATACCTTTCAATTAATTCGATCGCCTCGTCCTGACTCGGCTGAACTTTCAAACTAAGCAATCCTTCCCTTTCAGCGCGATACAAAGCCAAAAAACGGTGTGATGCACAACGGTTCAAATCTTCAGAAAAATCGAAGTAATCTTTATATTTTTCAGCCTCGGCTTCCTTACCTTTTGAAAGCTTTGCAATCACTTTTGATTTCCTTTCAAACAATGCTCGAACTCTAGATCTTGCTCCTGGATTTTCATTTATCCATTCTGAAATAATATCTTTTGCACCAGAAAGCGCCATGTCTTCATCCTCAACCTCACCTTTTACAAATTTTTGAGCCATTATTTCAGGATCTCCTCCTCTTTGTGACATGATCATTTTTGCCAAGGGTTCCAAACCCAATTTTCGGGCTTTTTCTGCTTTTGTTTGGCGCTTTTGTTTGAAAGGCAGATAAATATCCTCCAAAATGGAAGAATCAAAACAAGTTAAAATTTTATGCTTTAACTCTTCTGTTAACTTTCCTTGTTCATCTATTGCATTTGAAATGGTTTGTTGACGGGCAATGATATCCTTGTGTTTTTTTTGAAGATCTCTGATTTCCGCAATTGCAATCTCATCCAAACCTAATGTTGCCTCTTTACGGTAACGGGCAATGAAAGGAACAGTAGCTCCTTCATCCAAAAGTCTTATGGTATTTTCTATGGAAAGCCTTGTTAAGGCTAGTCTTTCTGCAATAAAATCAAAACAATTCACAATAGATATTTTCGACAAAAATGCTCAAAAGATGGCGATAAAACAACAATGAATATCCGATTGAATTTGTTAAAGAAATCAAAAAAAATTTGGAGCGTATACTTTGTTTCCTTAATTTGCCGACCTAAATTTCTGAAAATGAACCATTTTTTTTTAGGGATAATGCTTATCGGCTTGATAAGTGGATCCAACACGGAAGTATACCAAACAGGAACGGCAAGTTTTTATGCTAACAAATTTGAAGGAAGAAAAACGGCATCTGGAGAAATATTTAGGCAAGATAGTCTTACCGCAGCGCACAAATCCCTGCCTTTTGGAACAAAGTTGAAGGTTACCAATCTGTCCAATGATTCTGTTGTGTTTGTAAAAGTTAACGACCGCATTGGAAATTCAAGTCGTGTAATCGATCTTTCATTAAAAGCCGCACAAAAGCTTAATTTTGTCAATAAAGGTTTAACCAAAGTTACTCTAGAAAAAATTTAACATGAACAAATTATATTATACCATTCTTATCGCAGGAACTTTCATTGGGTGTGCGCCCAAAATAACTGAAGATGTACTTGAAGTTCCCGCTCAAGAATTAGCACCTATTGAAGTTGAACCGGATGGAAGTCAGCTTTATGCCGCCAATTGCGTTCGTTGTCATGGTTTTAAAGATCCGGGTAGTTTCACTGCAAATGAATGGAAGGAAATTGTTCCTAGAATGGCTGTAAAAGCAAAAATTGACGCATATACCGAAGGTAAAATTTTGGAATATGTTTTGGCCAATGCCAAACAATAAGTTAATTCGAACCGAAAGCAATTTCTAGCTTTGATGAGCGGTACCATAACCATTGGATCAACCGGTGTTTTGTCAGGTTTTGTAAATTCCTTTGCCGAAGAAGATGTCAAACTACCTTTTTTCTTCATTGGACATGGTTCTCCGATGAATGGTATCGAAGAAAACGATTACTCCAATTATTGGAAAGCATTGGGAACAAAACTTCCAAAACCCAAAGCAATTTTGTGTATTTCAGCGCATTGGTTGACAACGGGAACTTTTGTCACGGCAATGGAAACCCCTCCCACTATTCACGATTTTGGCGGATTTCCAAAAGAACTGTTTGAAGTGAATTATCCTGCTCCTGGAAATCCTGAATTGGCAACAGAAATAAAAAATTTAATAACAACAACTACTGTTGGTTTGGACCATGAATGGGGATTGGATCACGGATGCTGGAGTATTGTTCGGCACATGTATCCGGATGCGGATATTCCAGTGCTACAATTGAGCATCGACTATTCGCAATCTGCACAATACCATTATAATCTGGCCAAGCAATTGGCCTCATTGCGAAAAAAAGGTGTTTTAATTTTAGGATCCGGAAACATGGTTCACAATCTGGGAATGGTGGCTTGGGATCGGCTCAATGAATCTTTTGGATTTGATTGGACTTTGGAAATGAATGACTTATTCAAACAAAAAATCACCAATTCAGATCATCGGTCGCTTATCAATTATGACCAATTGCATAGCGCAGTAAAATTAGCTATTCCTACTCCAGATCATTATTATCCGCTGATTTATACCCTTGGATTGCAAGAAGCAAATGATGCCATTACTTTCTTCAATGACCAAGCTATCGCGGGATCACTGACCATGACATCCGTTCAGTTTGGTGTGTAATTGCGCTTCTTTTCGTACTTTTGAATGTGTTTTCAGATTTGATCATATTGGATCTTTCCACTGTTTTAGCAGGCCCCTCCGTAGGAACATTTTTTGCTGAGTTGGGGGCACGCGTAATAAAAATCGAACATCCTGAGAATCTGGATGTAACACGCAACTGGAAATTGCCGGAGGAAGATTCCAAATCAGACGTTTCCGCTTATTTCGCTTCGGTAAATTATGGTAAGGAATACCTGAAACTGAATTTAAAAATTGAAGAAGATCGCAAGCAATTTCTCGAATTGGTAATACATGCAGATATCCTTGTTAGCAATTTCAAGAAAGGAGATGAAGCGAAATTCAATTTGAGTGATTCATTTCTAAGAAATATTAATCCTAAACTGATTTGCGGCAAAATCAATGGCTTTGGTTCACAAAGTGACCGTGTTGCCTACGATTTAATTCTTCAAGCGGAAAGTGGATTTATGTCCATGAACGGTACATCGGAAAGCGGACCTGTGAAAATGCCCGTTGCGTTAATCGATGTGTTGGCAGCGCATCACTTGAAAGAAGGCTTGTTGGTTGCCTTGCTTAGACGTGAAAAAGACGGAATCGGAAGAACAGTTTCCGTTTCCTTGTACGATGCAGCTCTTTGCAGTTTGATGAACCAAGCATCGAATTACTTGATGACTGGGAAAGTGGCCCAACGCATTGGTAGCTTGCATCCGAATATTGCACCTTATGGTGAATTGTTCCAGACCAAGGATGGCGCAACCATTACCTTAGCCATTGGCAGCGATGTGCATTTTTCAAAACTTTGTAAGTATTTGAATTTAGAAGAACTATACGAAGATCTGCGTTTTGCAAACAATACGAGTAGGGTCTTGCATCGAAAGGACTTGTTTGAACTGCTTCAAGATAAAATTCAAACACTTAATGCCGAAGAACTACTGAAAACTTTAGCAAATGACTTTGTTCCTGCCGGTAAAGTGAAAGCAATCGATGAGGTTTTTGCCGACCAAGAAGCCGCTGAATTGATTCGTAAAGAAACCAATGACGGCATAGCCACCCAACGTGTTACTAGTATCGCATTTAAATGGGAATAAGCATTCGCAGACCTGAAACCGATGGTGAATGGGAAACCTATTACGACATGCGTTACCGTATTTTGCGCGAACCATTGGGAAAAGAACGCGGAAGCGAACGTAACGAAGGAGATGCCGCAGGACTGCATTTTGCGCTTTATGAAAACGATATACTCAAAGCGATCGCTAGACTAGACAATGCTGGTGAAAGCAGTGCTCAAGTGCGTTTTGTTGCAGTAGAAACCGAATTGCAAGGACAGGGTTATGGCAGGCAAATCATGGAAGCTACAGAGGTAGCCGCAAAAAATGATGGATCACACACGATGATATTACACGCAAGAGATTATGCAGTGGCATTTTACCTGAGATTGGGTTACCACACCGTGGAACCGTCCTACAAATTGTTTGATGTCTTGCAGCATTATTTGATGGAGAAGGATTTGTGATTTTTTAAATCATCATCATCAATAAAAATAATTTCAACGAATGCTATTCTTTTAAAGGAGGAATTGATTTAAATTGAAAAATCAATTCTTGTTCAAAACCTAGGCCTTTGAAAAATTCCAACAAAGAAATTTCATTACTCAATGATAATAATCACATGCATTTTCATGACGAATTATTCAAATTTGAAAGTTACTTGCAATCCAAAAGATACAGTTCGAATACTATTAAAACGTATTGTGATGCATTGCGTGTATTTTTAAAATTTCATTCATTAACGCATCCAGAAAGGATCACAAGTGATCATGTTCACGCATTTAATCATGATTATATCTTGAAAAAAGGGTATTCATCAAGTTATCAAAATCAAGTTATCAATGCCATTAAACTATTTTACCGCAATCGTTACAAAAAAAGCATTCAAATCGATGAAATTGAACGTCCGAGAAGAGAAAGAAGGCTTCCAAATGTTTTGAGTAAAACAGAAGTGAAGGCCATTTTATCATCACCGGCCAATTTGAAGCATCGGGCGATGTTGAGTTTGATTTATGCTTGTGGATTACGCCGAGGAGAATTGTTGAATCTGACCTTGAAAGATATCCAATCTGAACGCAATTTGCTTTTCATTCGACAATCTAAAGGTAAGAAAGATCGTGTTGTACCGATAAGCAATAAAATCATTGAAATGCTTCGTGATTATTACAAAGCTTTCAAGCCTCAAACATGGTTATTTGAAGGTCAATTTCCGAATTCGAAATATTCAGAGAAAAGCCTCGAAAATGTATTAAAACAAAGTTTAGCGAAAACAAAAATCGCAAAAAAGGTGAGCTTACATTGGTTACGACACAGTTATGCTACGCATTTGTTGGAATCTGGCACTGACTTGCGTTACATTCAAGAACTTTTGGGGCATTCAAGTTCGCGAACAACTGAACTTTACACACATGTTAGCACGAAGAATTTACAACAAATACGTTCCCCTTTCGATGATTTGTGAAAATATTTTTACCTTAGCTAAACTCCCACCTATGAGGCAAAGCCAACAACCATTTGTAAGCTTTAAGAAAGTTTGTGGGGGTTATAAGTAAGTTAGCGGTAATATACACCCGAAAAAAATGAACAAATGATAATGAAAAAGATAATCCTGATAAGTATATTTTCAATATTCACACTTTTTACTTCGGTAACGGTTTACTCCCAAATTGACTCAACTGATTACAAAGAAATTGATACTACCCTGATTTTTAAAAAAAATACATTTTTTGCTGAAATTGGGGGGAATGGAATTCTTTATTCGATCAATTATGATAGATTATTTAATGTTTCAACAAAGTTCAAATTATCATCAAGAATAGGAATTCATTATACGAATAAATTCCCCCTTCAATATTATAGAACAGTTTGTATTCCAATTGAAATTTCAGGTTTGTATTCAATTTATGGAAATAAACATTTTGTGGAAATCGGATCAGGATTAACATACCTAAACAGTTACGATAGAATAACAGACCATACAGAAGATATAATTATTCTTGCATTACGCTTGGGTTATAGATTTCAAAAACCTGAAGGAGGATTATTTGTGAAAATTGGATTTGTCCCTCTTTATGATTGGTTGGTTTTCAATCCTGATCCAGCTGTTCCACATCATACTTGGTTATTATCAGGAGGATTAGGGATTGGATACACATTTTAGGAAATAAAATACCGCTAACAGCAAGCCATGAGCCAACACAAGTTCATACTTCGTTGAAACGTTTAATTACAACCAAACTATTCATATATTTAGAAAATAATTTATATTAAAAGGTTGTGCCGGCGCATCGGCTGCCAACCGTTAGTAGTAATTGAAAACCATGGTATGAGAATCATATTTATCTTCTTCCTGACGATAATCAGTTTTAATTGTAAAGCGGATTTCATAGACAAAGTTGACGTTTACGTCAACGGTAAACTTGTTACGTCAAC
>CANJNE010000055.1 GCA_947475275.1 Flavobacteriales bacterium
ATTGTGGTATTTTAAGGTTTTTCATATCAACGGATTACCAAAAACGACCATGATGTTCGCTTTTATCATCAAATTAATTGTTGGATACATCTTACTTTATATTCATACTGTTAACTACGGTTCAGGGGATTTAAGTCATGATGGTCATACATTCATGACTGAGGGAAAAATCTTGAACAATGTGTTTTTTGAATCTCCATCATATTACTTTCAGTTAATGTTTGGTATTGAAAAAGATTTGGACTTTGCTTATCAAACAGCATATTGGTCACCGGGTGATTTGACATTAATAAATGATTCTAAAAATGTTATACGCTTGCATTCCATTATCCATTTCTTCTCGGGGAATCAAGTATTTATTCATATTGCTATCTTTTGTTTTTTGGCACTGATTGGGGTAAAATTGATATTTCAATCGTTTAGAAAATACATAAAAATCAATCAAAATCTGGCATTCTGGATATTGCTATTACCCCCGAGTACTATTTTCTGGACTTCCAGTATGATGAAAGAATCTATTTTAATTCTGGGTATAGGACTTTTTGCTTTTAGTATCTTATCAAACAAACCTACAGGTATCAGGTTAATGTATTTTATGTTAAGTATTCCGCTGCTGTTAGGCTTCAAACCATACGTGGGACTAATATTATTTTTAACCCTGGGATATACTTTGTATTCGAAATTACTATTCAAAGATAAGCATGTTATTGCAGCACCAATTGCAGTTTTAACCATAATAATTTGTGGGTTGGTTTTCACTGAATCGAAAGAGAAGGTAGTGAATCATTTAACACGAAAACAATTTGATTTCATGAATGTAGGTCGAGGTGGCTTACATGTTCTTTCAGACACTTGTTTTTATTACTTTAGACCGGATCAATACGAGTATCTATCTTTTGAAGGAGATAAGGTAACATTGAAAAAAGAAATCGATGCCTGCATTTTGCGTTTTGGAAGTACGCAACAACCTATTCCCGTGCACCTCACTCCTAAAGGAGAAATTTGGCAAAATGTCTATCAAAGCCGCGGATGTGAAAGTTATATATCGATTACTCCAATCAACAATTCTACCGTTCAATTGATAAAAAATATACCTGAAGCACTAACAAACGCTTTATTCCGGCCCTTTCCAAATGATAGGGGAAGTGATCTAAAATACTTTGCAATTCTAGAAGTATTGTTGATGACGTTATTGGTTGGTTTTGCATTCTTCAAAAAAAGAAAATTCAACATTTCAGAGAAAAGAATTAGAACATTTCTTGTGCTTTTCTCTCTTGGACTTCTTATTCTTATTGGTTTAACGACGCCAGTTAACGGTGCAATCGTTCGATACAGATTCCCCGCACAATTAGCAATAATTGTTGTTGTTTTAATTAGTTTGGACCCCTTAAAATGGAAATTTTGGAAAAATATATAATGATTACAGGCGCAACTTCAGGTTTTGGAAAAGCCTGCGCCGAAAAATTTGCAGAAAAAGGTTGGAATCTTATTTTAACAGGAAGAAGAGAAGATCGTCTGCAAAAAATAAAAAACAATTTGACTCAAAAGGGAATTGACGTTGTCATCTTAAATTTTGATGTAAGACATGCAACAGAAGTCGATTCAGCAATAAAAAAGATTCCTAAAGATGTTTTACCAAAAATCGAAGTATTGATTAACAATGCAGGTTTGGCGGCAGGACGCGATGCTTTTCAGGATGGTAATTTGGATGATTGGGAAACAATGATAGATACCAATTTGAAGGGCCTTCTATACGTTTCGAAATGTTTAAGTAAAATAATGATAGAGAACAAAAAGGGGCACATTATCAATATTTCGAGCATTGCAGGAAAGGAGGTATACCCTGCTGGCAACGTTTATTGCGCAACAAAACACGCGGTTGATGCCATTTCAAAAGCTATGCGCATGGATCTAATTCAATACGGTATCAAAGTCACGAACATTGCGCCAGGCGCTGCAGAAACCGAATTCTCATTAGTTAGATTTAAAGGAAATAAGGAATTAGCCAAACAGGTTTACGATGGCTACACGCCTCTAAGTGCCAATGACATTGCTGAAATTGTTTATTTTGCCGTAAGCTTACCGTCACATGTTTGTATTAACGATCTCACCGTAACACCAACTGCTCAAGCATCTGCGACGATTTTTAATAAGTAACCAACCAGAAGCGCACTTATAACATTTAAGATTTTGTTTAATTTCTAACTTTCTGATTTTTCGAAACAATTTAGCACTTCTATTATTGAAGCATACGTATTATTTAAAAAATCCTGTTTTCTATTTATTTGCATCCAAATAGCCTGTGTAATTCCTTCATCATGTTGAGGCCTCAAATTTTGTTTGTTTTTCGTCTTAAAGTGATACCAATATGTTTTCTTTAAAACTGGTCTATCCTTAAATAGGTAGGTATGAAAAGTATTGCAAATGGGATTAATGTATTCTAATTCTGATACACCACATTCCTCTTCAATCTCTCTTTCAGCTCCAATTACAGGTTGTTCTTTTTTTTCTAGTTTCCCTTTAGGTAAATCCCATTTATCATTCCTGTAAATAGCTAAAAAAGAATTGTTGAAGGTAACAATCCCTCCAGCAGCATCAATAAATTGAAAATTTTCCACAAATTTTCGCCATACTTTTTCTTTTTGAGCGCACACAACTGCAATAAGATCTGAAGACGGCAATCTAACTAATAAGTCATGGTAATTTTTGAAGTCTAAAAACGATGACGACTTCATGGTACAAATCGTATTGTTAAAATTTTGTGTGGAATCTATGAAAAGGATTTTCTTATTGTCAACAAAAACTTCGTACATTTGAATTATGATTTTCAACAAAGACAAAGCATTAAAGGTAGCAGAATTTTTATTACAAATTAAGGCAATTAAATTACAACCTAAAAATCCATACAAATGGGCTTCAGGTTGGAACTCACCAATTTATTGCGACAATAGAATCACCCTTTCCTATCCAAATATTAGAACATTCATTAGGCAATCTTATTCAGAAGCGGTTCTAGAATATTTTGGAAAACCAGATATCATTGCAGGAGTTGCAACCGGAGGTTTAGCTCAGGGCGCTTTAGTTGCACAGGAATTAGGCCTGCCATTTATTTATGTCAGAAGTGAACCGAAAGTTCACGGTATGGGAAATCAAATCGAAGGGGCATACGAAAAAGGCCAGAAGGTTGTAGTTATTGAAGACTTAATTTCAACCGGAGGAAGCTCAGTAAAAGCTATACAAGCTCTTCAAAATGCCGGATTAGATGTGAAAGGACTTATTGCTACATTTTCATATGGCTTTAAGGTTGCAGAAGACAACTTTCAAAATGTTAATTGTCCATTCATAACCTTAACAAATTATGACTTGATGATTGAAAGCGCATTAAAAAAGGAATACGTTACGGAAGCAGATATGAAATCTTTGAAGCTTTGGAAAGAAGATCCTGCAAATTGGCTTAAATAAAATGAAAATCACAAGTCAGCCTGCCCTTGTTCATGCTTCAATTGTAAAATTGAATGCGTTTCTAAACGACTGTCAAAATATATTACATTTACTTCCACAGGATCAAATTTCCGACTGGAAGGCTGAAAAGGATGCTTGTTCATTCAAGGTACAAGGAGGTATTATAATCACCTTGATAAAAGATGAAAATTCATCAAATCAAAGTATTATAAAATTGAAATCAGGTGAAAAATCTCCTTTTCCCTTTCAATTGACTATTAATTTAGAAGATCAAAGCGACTTAACCAAAGGTTATATTGTATTTGAAGGTGATGTGAATGTTTTTCTCAAATTAATGATTGAGAGGCCATTAACCAACCTTTTCAACACCATGACTGAAAATCTCAAAAATTACTTTCTAAACGCCAAGTAACTTGTTTTATCCCGTAGGAACGCATTTCATTTTCTAAAGCAAGTTCTAAGAATCCATTTATCGAAACTCCAAGCACTTTTGCATTAAAAAATCCTTTTTCATCCTCAAATGCTACAATTTGATTTTTCATAAGAATGAGTTCATTGTATGCTGACAATAAAACATTTAAATTACCGAAGTTTAACTCGGCACCCCAAACATTAAGACAATTTATCAATCTCATCAGTACATCGAATGGTTTCAATGGTTTTGAAATTAATTCCTGCATACAAATAGCATTGAAGGCTTTTGGAAAGCTATTTACGTTTAATCCAATACCAATAATTGCTGTCTTAATCAAATTTCCTTGAATAACGTTTTCAATTAAAATTCCCCCGATTTTTTCTTGATTCACATAAATATCATTTGGCCATTTTATATTTGCTTGAATTCCATAACCCTTTAAGGTATCTACAACGCTTAAAGCAGCCATACATGTCAAGTAAAACTGGTCATCTACTGCCAATTTGTCCGGATAAATAATTATTGATGAAGTCAGATTATCTCCCTTACTAGTTAGCCATTCTGAACCCCTTTGTCCCTTGCCTAAATATTGATCATCTGCCAATATTACAGTACCATTGATACAATTGGCTTGGTGAACCAAATTGGCAGCATAATTGTTCGTAGAATCTACGCTTTCAAGATGAATTATTTTTGACCCAATCTTCATAGAATAGCGAATTGAATGCAAGTTACAGTCATCAAAATTAAAATTTAAAGTTAGTTTTGTATTACGTTAAATTAATGAAAAAAAAATTGGCTAAAGATTTCGATTCTCAGACCCTTTGCGACAAAATAGTTGAAGGAATGCAAGACAACAAAGCTAAAGATATAGTGGTTTTGGATTTACGTGATATTCGCAGCGCAGTTTGTGATTATTTTGTAATTTGTAGTGGTGAATCCTCCACTCAAGTAGAGGGGATTAGTTCTTCTGTAACAAGAATAACCCGTAAAGATTTGAAAGAAAAGCCTTGGCATATCGAAGGAAAAACTAACGGAGAATGGGTCTTATTGGATTATGTAAGCGTAGTGGCCCACATTTTTTATAAAGATGTAAGGAATTTCTATGATCTCGAAGATTTATGGTCTGATGCCAAAAGAACAGATATACCAAATTTAAATTAAGGATAATTTTCAAAAAATGTCAGAAGGAGAAAATAAAAAAAGAAGTCCCTTTTCAATTTACTGGATCTATGCCATAATAGGAATTGCTATTATTGGTTTTCAGTTATTTATGAGCAGTGGAGGACGGATTACATTAAAATCGTCAGACCAGTTTGTTGAACTCGGAATGCAGGGTTTTATAAAAGATGCGAAGGTTGTTAATGCTTCAAGAGTTGATTTTACAATTGAGGAAAGTGCTAAGGAATTTATCAGCAAACAAACCGCTCCAAATTATAAGTCTATACAACAACAACTAAATGAATCCAACAATGTAAAAAAAGGCGATCCCATTTTTGAATTTAAGATTATAGATGCTGGAAATTTTGAAAATGAGGTTAAGATAATTAACGACACCATTAAGAGTTTAAACAAAGAAAGAAAACTACAAGGTAAACCAGAGTTAAAGAAAATTCAATTAGAATATGTTGATGAAATAAATTATCTCGGTAACATCGTTAGTTTCTTACTCCCTATCATTATATTGGTAGCAATATGGATGTTTGTAATGAGAAGAATGAGCGGCGGTGGAGGCGGAGCTGGTGGTCAAATCTTTAATATCGGTAAATCTAAAGCACAGGTTTATGAGAAAGGTAAATCTACAAATGTTACATTTAAGGATGTCGCAGGCCTGCAAGGTGCCAAGGAAGAGATAGTAGAAATAGTTGAGTTTTTAAAAAATCCAAAAAAATATACCGAATTAGGTGCAAAAATCCCTAAAGGTGCTTTATTGGTGGGCCCTCCAGGTACAGGTAAAACTTTATTAGCAAAGGCTGTTGCAGGTGAAGCAAAAGTTCCTTTTTTCTCCTTATCAGGATCGGATTTTGTCGAAATGTTTGTGGGGGTTGGAGCTTCAAGAGTCCGTGATCTTTTCAAACAAGCAAAGGAAAAAGCGCCATGTATTATTTTCATTGATGAAATCGACGCTATTGGACGCGCAAGAGGAAAAAATGCAAATTTTGGTTCAAATGACGAACGTGAAAACACACTGAATCAATTACTAACTGAAATGGATGGTTTTGGAACCAATTCAGGGGTAATTATATTGGCAGCAACAAACCGTGCAGATGTATTAGACAGTGCTTTGATGCGGGCAGGACGTTTTGATCGTCAAATTTATGTTGATATGCCAGATTTGAATGAACGTAAGGAAATATTTCAAGTGCATTTGAAACCAATTAAATTGGCAGATGGTATCGATATTGATTTTCTCGCAAAACAAACACCTGGATTTTCGGGTGCTGATATTGCAAACCTTTGTAATGAAGCAGCCTTAATTGCTGCTAGGAAGGATAAATCATTTGTTGAGAAACAAGACTTTCTAGATGCTGTTGATAGAATAGTTGGGGGGCTTGAAAAGAAAAATAAAATCATCACAAAAGATGAGAAAAAAGCGATAGCCTTCCACGAAGCAGGTCATGCCTCTATTTCTTGGCTATTAGAACATGCATCTCCTTTGGTTAAAGTTACCATAGTTCCAAGAGGACAATCACTCGGTGCAGCATGGTATTTACCAGAAGAACGCAGTATAACAAGAACGAATCAAATTCTCGATGAAATGTGTTCTGCGCTTGGGGGAAGAGCCGCTGAACAATTGATTTTTGGCCAAATTAGTACAGGTGCACTTAGTGATTTGGAAAAAGTGACTAAACAAGCTTATGCCATGGTTAGTATTTATGGTTTAAACAAACGAGTTGGTAATATTTCATTTTACGATTCCAGAGGAAGGGATACTTTCACAAAGCCTTACTCCGAAGAAACAGCAAAAGTTATTGATGAGGAGGTAAGTAAGATGATTGAAGAACAATACCAACGCGCCTTAATCATCCTTGAAGAAAACAAAGAAAAATTAATTCTTTTGGCTGAAAAACTTCTTACAACTGAGGTGCTCTTTAAAGAAGATTTAGTTGAAATTTTTGGTAAAAGACCTTGGGACAAAGAGGAAGAATTATTAGATACTGAAACTTCTGAAAACACGAATGCTGTTGAATCTTCTGAGACTTCAACAAATGATAACGGTACTGAAATCTCATCAAGTTTGGATGCTCATGAAAATGACAACGCTTCATCATCTGCCGATACAGAGCAAGACGTTACTGAAAATACTGAAAGTTAATTTGTGATATCCGAGTAATGAAAACGCTACTGATACGATCATTAACCGGTTTATTTTTTGCTTCTGCGGTAATTGGTTCCATTTTATTTGGTCAAATACCCCAAGCTATGGTTTTCGGGATATTTGTGGTGATTGGACTGCATGAATTTTTTACCCACTTTTCGAATAATAAAAAGCCTTCGATATTTTACACTTCAATTGTTGTTGGCTTGTTATGCTATATTATTCTCATACTCGACATTATATGTGATTCAAGATTTCCATTCTTAATCATTTTACCCGCGTTGCTATTACTTTATAGTGCCATCCAACTATGGTTGAAATCGGCATCTCCTATTCAAGATATTGGCAACATATTCTTTGCATTTGGATATTTTGTTTTTCCAATGTATTTATTTGTTCATTTGAACGCAAATGAATACACTGGATATAAGGAAGTTATTGCGCTATTTATTTTAATATGGACCAATGATTCTTTAGCATATCTGACGGGGTGGCTAATTGGAAAAAACAAACTTTTCGAGAGAATATCCCCAAAAAAAACATGGGAAGGTACCATTGGAGGTATTTTAGGTGCAGTATTAGCGGGATATTTGATAGGTATTTATTTAATGCCAAATACCTCTATTTATTGGATGATTTGTGCAATTATCATTGCGCCTTGCGCAATACTTGGGGATTTGTTGGAGTCACTTTTTAAAAGAAGCGTGAACATTAAAGACAGTGGAAATCTATTACCTGGACATGGTGGTGTTTTAGACCGTTTCGATGCTGCAATTTTTGCAATTCCATTCTACTTTCTTTGGACGCACATTTATGAAGTAATTTAATTTATATTTGTTGCAATGAAAATACATCGCGAGGGATACTTAATCATTGCAATTGGATTATTCCTATTGGCTCTTATACAGACAGGTAACTATTTTTTATTTCAATTTACAGGTTGGCTTTGGCTATTTATCCTACTCAGTATTGGAGCAATTGTAATGGCTTACCTGATCATTCAATTTTTCCGAATTCCGAATAGAACTTGTAGTTTTGAACCAAATGATATATTTTGCCCTGCAGATGGGAAAGTAGTTGTTATAGAAGAAGTTGAGGAAACAGAATATTTCAAAGATAAGCGCATTCAAGTATCCATTTTTATGTCTCCCTTGAATGTGCATGCCAATTATGCTCCCATTAGTGGTGAGATAGGTTATGTGAAATATCATCCAGGACTTTTCCTCGTTGCATGGCATCCCAAAAGTAGTACTGATAACGAAAGATCAACCTTTGTTTTGAAGCATGAAAATGGTCAAGAAGTGCTATTTCGTCAGATTGCTGGCGCGATGGCAAGAAGAATTTGTTATTATGTTCAACCCAAGCAAAAGCTTCAAACTGGAGAAGAATTTGGTTTCATTAAATTCGGTTCACGTGTCGATGTATTTTTACCGTTAGACGCTAAAATAAATGTTAAAATTGGCGATATGGTTCAGGCAAAAATCACAAAGCTTGGTGAATTAAAATAGAATTTGTATTTTCACAAAAAAAGAAATTATTATGAAAAAAATATTTTTAGCAATCGCATTATTTACTTTCGTTGGTTCAATGGCAGCAACTTCTTATGCAGCATCTAACGGAACTACAACAGAAATCAATAACGACATCAACAAAAAGAAGAAGAAAAAGAAAAAAGGATGTTGTTCAGGTGAAACTAAAGCTGCTGGATGTGCAGAGGGTGGAGAAAGTGCGACAAAGGCTTGTTGTACTAAAAAGCAATAATATTAAAACTTATATAAAAATGGCTGTCTGACAAGGCAGCCATTTTTGTTTTATAGAATTATTATTCTAAAATAATCCCCACCGGACAATGATCAGACCCATGAACTTCATTCAAAATAAAGGCATCTTTTATTCTTGATTGGATACTTTCAGAAACTAAAAAATAATCAATCCGCCAGCCAATATTTTTCTGTCTTGCACCGGCACGGTAGCTCCACCAAGAATACTTCACCTCATCACCATTCACAAAACGAAAAGTATCTATTAATCCATTATTGGTAAAATTGTCCATTCCATCTATTTCATCTTGCATATAACCTGCAGCCTTGTTATAATTTTCTTTCGGTCTAGCCAGGTCAATAGATTTATGAGCAACATTGAAATCGCCACAAACGACAACTGGCTTTAGTTTTTCAAGATTTTTTAAATATTTAAGAAAGTCAGCATCCCATTTTTTGCGGTAATCCAAACGTAACAATTCACTACCTGAATTAGGAACATAAACTGTAATAAGATAAAAGTCATCAAATTCGGCACACGTCACCCTCCCTTCATTATCATGTTCATCATGACCAATGTAATAAGTAACTGAAATTGGGTTATGTTTCGTTAAAATTGCAGTTCCAGAATACCCTTTTTTCTCGGCTTCATTTGCGAAAACATGGTAACCATCCAATTTACCTGCAACTTCTTTTACCTGCTCAACGGTTGCCTTGGTTTCTTGTAGACAAATAATATCAGGATCTTGATTTCTCATGTCATCCGCAAAATTCTTTTGCATAATAGCTCGAATACCGTTGACATTAAAAGACAATATTTTCATACTTTTTTTATTTTAAAATTAACCATCTTCCAATAATAAATGGTTAACATTTTAATACAATGAACACTTAGTGCGCTGAATCGTTAATTTTGCATATGCAATCAGTTGACGAACGCACACTTATCGATTTGGAATTTCCGGTTATAAAGGAAAGTCTACTCAACTATTGCATTGGTCAAAGCGCCAAGGAAAGAATAATTCAGTTGGTTCCGAAAAGTCACTTTCCCACGATTGAAAAAGAGTTAAATAAATTAAATGAACTAGTTTCGATTCGTCGCAACGGAGAAACCTTCCCCGCACTTGATTTCCAGGAATTGATAGAGGAAATCAAAATGCTCCCTGTAAAAAATGCTGTACTTCAATTGGAAGGATATTTGAAAATCTGTACGGCTTCCGAATTGGTCAATGCTATTTTAGTTTTTTTTGACAAAAAATCCCAACAATATCCCTTGTTATTTGAACTGTTGAATGAAGCATATTTCGAAACAGGAATAATCGATGCAGTAAACAAAGTATTTGATAGAAAAGGTGCAGTTCGCGATGATGCTTCAAAAAAATTAATGGAGATCCGGCAACGAATCAAAACGCTTCGGAATCAAATTAACCGCAATTTTGACAGAGAATTAAGAAGACTATCTAAAGAAAATCTTTTAGGAGAAACAAGAGAAGCATTTCTTCATGAGCGCAGGGTACTTACGGTTGTATCAACTCATAAAAGGAAAATTTCCGGAATGGTTTTGGGTTCGAGTAAGACCGGTAGCTTAACATTCATCGAGCCACAAGTAAATATTTTATTGAACAATGAGTTGGAATTGGAACTCGATGATGAAAGAAAAGAGATTTATCGGATACTCCAACAACTTACGAGTGACATCTCTGTCTATTTACCTCTAATCAAATCCTATCAAAAAATTCTTGTAGAGTTTGATTTCATCAATGCCAAATCGAAACTGGCTTTAGAAATGAAGGGTGTTTTACCTGGAATTTCGAAAGAAACAAAAATAGAACTTATCGATGCCTATCACCCTATTCTTTGGAAGGCAAATAAAGCAATCGGTAAAACAACTTTTCCTCAACATATTACAATGGATGCATCTTCTAGGATGCTCGTAATTTCAGGGCCAAATGCCGGTGGAAAGAGTATTACACTGAAAACGATTGGTCTTCTACAAATCATGTTACAATCTGGTTTGTTGCTGCCGCTAAACGGAAATAGTACGATGTGCTTTTTTCAAGACATACATTCTGACATCGGTGATAACCAATCGATTGAAAATGAATTGAGCACCTACTCATACCGACTGAAGCGCATGAAGTTTTTTCTTGAAATTGCCAACAAAAGGTCGCTTTTGCTTTTGGATGAATTTGGAACAGGTTCAGATCCTGAACTTGGTGGGGCTTTGGCAGAAGTGTTTTTTGAGGAGCTTTACAAGAAGAAATGTTACAGCGTTATTACAACGCATTACTCCAATATCAAAATAAAAGCTGCAGAGCTTACTAGCGCTGTCAATGGATGTATGTTGTTCAATAGCGAAACATTGGAGCCTTTGTATAGGCTTTCCATTGGTCAACCAGGCAGTTCTTTTACATTTGAAGTTGCGCAAATCAATGGTATTTCAATGGATATTATAGACAAAGCAAAATCAAAATTAGATAATAAAAAACTTAGAATTGATCAATTGTTAAGCGACTTACAAAAAGAAAAAAACCATTTTGAAAAGTTAAATAAAGCGCATCGGGAAGCACAAGACTGGGCTGAAGAGAAGTATCAGGAATATTTAGATCGAAAAGAAAAGCTAGATGCGAAACTGAAGCAAATGAATGACGCAGCAGATCGAGATGGTAAATATGTCAACCTCGGGAAAAGACTATCAGCCTACATAGATAAATATCAGACCAATTCAAGAAAAAAAGGAATCAACGATTTATTGTTTGAGGAAATCCGAAAATATATCGCAATTGAAAAATCGAGAATTGTCAATAAAAATAAGGAGGCCGTTTTAAAGGCAAAAGCTCATACTCCAGCGAAAAAAATTAACAAGAAAAAGATCGAATCCGAAAAAGAAACCTACAAGCAACATTTAATTAAAGTAGGATCCTCTGTTAAATTAATCGCAACCCGTCAAGTAGGATCAGTAGAATCTATCGTAAACAATCAAGTTACGGTACTATTTGGATTCTTAAGAATGAAAGTAGAAATAGAAAAGTTGATGTGGTTAGAAGATAAGAAAAAGTAGGTATAAAAAAACGGCTCCCAAAAAGGAAGCCGCTTAACTAAATACTATTTTCTTAAAATTTAGCAGACAATCCTACGTTTACTACTCCACCTTGACCAAGTCCAACTGCGAAATTGGCTCCGATATTATCTGTGAAAAAGTAACGCATACCAACTCCGATTTTACCTGAAATAGGAATCACACCGCTAATATCACCTTCTGCGAAAGAAGGGTCATTTGTTTTAAAACTAAATGATCTATTTCCATATCCTCCGCCAACAACAACATATGCATCAAGCTCTTCATTTTGAACAAAATGATAATTAAATGTTGCTATTACGCCAATTTTCTTCGTAGAAAAATCATAGTCATAGTTATAAGGAACGTCTGTGGTTAAACCTGTATTAGGGTCATAAACTTGGTTAATACCTGTTTCACTATACTGGATGGTAGAATTATTAAAACCAACATCAACACCTAAACCAATTTTATCTGATAAAAGGTATTCAATTCTACCTCCAACAGGACCAATTCCACCGATTTTTAAATTAACAGCTTCTCCTGAATTTACATAAGCAGTTTTAAAAACAGTAGTATACAAATTAGGAAATCCGTAATACGCATCAATTAGAACATTTCCCTGCTCCAACTGTGCATTTGCTGCACTCGGCAAAAACATCCCCAAGGACAATAGAGATGTAACAAATAATTTTTTCATAATTTCTCAGTTAAATTTATTACAAATGTCCTTATTAATTCTAAGAGAACTTTGGTTAGAGCTAACTTTTATAAACACTTTTTTTATTCTAAATGTTCATAAACAAAGCCAATAAATCCTACTTATTTTCCAGCGGCTTTAATCAAATTAAGTGCTGAACCTGCTCTAAACCATTGAATTTGAGAAGCGTTAAAGCTATGATTTAGCACAATATTATCTTTCGAACCATTTGAATGGATGATCTGCAAAGTCAGTGGTTTATTGGGTAAAAAGGACTCCAGATCAATGAAATTGAATGTATCATCTTCTCTAATTTTATCGTAATCCTCTTCATTAGCAAAAGTAAGTGCCAGCATTCCTTGCTTCTTCAAATTCGTTTCATGAATACGAGCGAATGATTTTACAATTACAGCAAGAACTCCTAAATGACGCGGTTCCATTGCTGCATGTTCACGAGATGAACCTTCACCGTAATTGTGATCTCCTACTATGATTGAAGGTACCCCGACAACCTTATAAGCTCTTTGAACTGAAGGCACTTCACCTTCATCACCAGTTAACTGATTTATTACAGCATTCGTTTTACCATTGAATGCATTTTCTGCACCGATAAGTAAATTGTTTGAAATATTATCCAAATGACCTCTATAACGCAACCAAGGACCAGCCATAGAAATATGATCAGTAGTGCATTTTCCTTTAACCTTAATCAACAATTTTGCTCCGAAAACATTGTTACCATCCCAAGCTGGAAAATTATCGAGTAATTGTAAACGCGATGAATTTGGATCTACATCTACAATAACATATGAACCATCTTGAGCAGGTGCCTGATAACCAGCATCTTCGACATCAAAACCTTTTCTTGGCAATTCATCACCATGAGGGGCCTGTAGCTTTATTTCCTCCCCTTTATCATTTGTTAAATAATCTGTAAGTGGATTGAACCCCAAATCTCCAGCTATAGCCAATGCTGCTACCATTTCGGGAGAAGTTACAAATGCATGGGTATTGGGGTTTCCATCAGCGCGTTTGGAAAAATTTCTGTTAAAAGAATGTACTATGGTATTTTTCTCTTGCTTTTCTGCTCCTTCCCTATCCCATTGACCGATGCAAGGTCCACAAGCGTTGGTAAACACCTTGGTTCCCATTTTTTCAAACGTTTTCAAGATGCCATCTCTTTCAATAGTAAATCTAACTTGTTCTGATCCTGGATTGATTCCAAATGCTGCTTTCGGTTTAATTCCGTTAGCTACTGCTTGTTCAACAATAGAAGCAGCTCGAGACATGTCCTCATAAGAAGAATTGGTGCAAGATCCAATTAATCCCCATTCGATTTTTAATGGCCATTCGTTTGCAATGGCTTCATCTTTAAGTTTTGAAATTGGCGTACCACGATCTGGGGTAAAAGGTCCATTAACGTGTGGTTCCAAATCTGATAAGTTAATTTCTATCAATTGATCAAAATATACAGTTGGATTCTCATACACTTCCGGATCACCGGTTAAATGTTCAGCAATAGCATCAGCGGCAGCAACTACCTCTTCCCTACCGGTTGCTTTCAGGTATCTTCTCATCGCATCATCATATCCGAAACTTGAAGTAGTAGCGCCAATTTCCGCACCCATGTTACAAATAGTTCCTTTTCCTGTGCAAGAAAGAGATTCCGCTCCTTCCCCAAAATACTCCACAATTGCGCCTGTTCCACCTTTAACGGTAAGGATATCTGCAACTTTTAAAATAACATCTTTGGCGGAAGTCCAACCGTTTAATTTACCTGTTAATTTAACACCAATCAATTTCGGAAACTTTAATTCCCATGCCATTCCAGCCATTACGTCAACTGCATCGGCTCCACCAACACCAATAGCTAACATTCCCAAACCACCAGCATTCACCGTATGAGAATCGGTACCTATCATCATTCCTCCAGGAAATGCATAATTTTCTAATACAACCTGATGAATAATTCCTGCGCCCGGTTTCCAAAATCCTATACCATACTTATTGGATATTGAAGACAAAAATTTAAATACTTCATTATTCTCATTGAGCGAGCGTTGTAAATCCGCTGTAGCGCCAACCTTTGCTTGAATTAAATGATCACAGTGCACTGTTGATGGTACAGCAACTTTCTTTTTTCCAGCTTGCATAAATTGCAACAAAGCCATTTGCGCTGTCGCATCTTGCATAGCCACACGATCAGGAGCAAAATCGACATATGATACACCGCGTTCATAATCCTGAGTTTGATTTCCATCCCAAAGGTGGGTGTATAAAATCTTTTCAGATAAAGTTAACGGTCTTCCTGCAATTTTTCTCGCTACTTCTATTCGGTCTGAATAATTTGCATAAACCTTACGAATCATTTCAATGTCAAATACTGCCATATGCTAATTTTAATCTTTTAAATTTAAAGAATTCTGACCTTTTGAAACAATAAATCAAATGAATAGTAGCATCATTTTTTTAGATTCATGATAGAACTAAAGAAATGAAAATTTAAAGGGGCGTTGCAGGCAATTTATAAATGTGACAATTCCATACATTATTATTACATTCGCTATGCACCCTCACAATTGGGTCAAGGCAACAATACGGTTTTGTGGGATGAAAGATTATTGAAGTTAAAAACCAATTTGTGCTTTAAGTCTGATTAAATGAAGATAGGAAACTACATATTAGGGACGCTTGCAGCAATTGCTTTATTTTCATGTGATGCTGTAAATCATCTGTATTATTCCGTACAAAATAAGACCGTTAAAAATATTCATTTACATATTCCATATTATCCACTTGAACCTCTCCGTGGAGAATTCAGCGCAATAACAGACACAATAATCGAGATTAAACCAAATGAATCTATATGGTTAGGAACCTCTCTTATGGACATTGACTTTCCATGGGCTACCAAGAATATATACAAAGAAAATCCAGGAATATGTGGCTTAGAGCTGATTAAAAATGACACTGTAATAAAGCTTGATTGTTCCAATTCAAGTTGGAAGTACAATAAAAGGTGGTCAAC
>CANJNE010000056.1 GCA_947475275.1 Flavobacteriales bacterium
AAAAGCTTTTTCCATTCAAGGTTCAATTACGAACTACTTTAATTCGTCAACAACAGAGCGAATATCTCAAGGATTCGTTTTTCAGGAACCAAGCTTTGGTACTGTTTTAGCAACCTTCGATACAGATGCACAAACAACAGTGCAATATCCATTTGCTAATGGTGATGCTTTTGAAGATGCTTTTGCAGGCCAATTGAGTTTCACATTCAATGGAATCCCACAAAATCCTACTTGCACGGGTAATTCATATGCATCTATTGATGGAAGTGGTACATTGAAACTTCCAAGTTCTACAAATCTAAATAATGTGATTAGGTATAAGATTGTTGATACACTTTTTACACAAGTAGTTTTTGTTGTTCCATTAGATATAGAATTAATTCGCACACAATATGAGTATTACGATTATGCAAATGGTAACTTGCCAGTTTTTATTCATTCGTCCGTTATAATTCAACAAGCTGGGGCAACTACACCATTACTTGAGCAGTCTGTTGTGCTCTCTGCTGTAGAGCCGACAAATTTTGTGGGATTATCGAATACCGACAATGCTTCTATCAAATTATTTCCAAATCCGAGCAATGGAAATTTTATTTTCACCAACAATTTGAATAGCAATTCTACAATTACAATTTTAGACCAATCAGGTAGGGTTGTATACGAAAAAGAAATTAATGCCAATTCCGCTTATATTGATTTAGATAACTTAAAATCAGGATCTTACATTGCTAAAATAAATACAGAAAATAAAACATACCAAACAAGGATTGTTATTCAATAATTCTATTTCAGTTGATAAAAAAAACCGCAGATGCGGTTTTTTTTATGTTTTTTTTCTTCAAATTCGATAGGCCATGTTACCTTTAGGTAAGTATTACGTTCGGCAATTTGTTTTTATGAGATTACTATCTATAATTATTTTTTTTACACCATTATTCATAGGTGCACAGATTGAACTTAACAATATAGAACGTGCATATTTATTCCATGTCGTAAAAAAAAGTCCCATTCTAAATAATGAAATAGGAAGATATTTTGATTACACGGGTCCGAAAATCCTCTTGAAGGATGGATCTGAGAATTTTGATTCTATAGAAATGGTAATTATGGAAAAACCAGAATTACTTGTCATCAGAACAACCGAAATTTCAAAATCAGCGAAAGGAATTCTTTCTGAAACTGCCAACAAAATGGCGTTATGGGAATTGAATAAAGTTTTATTAGCTGCCAGGGGAAATGAGAAAGATTTGGATAATTACCGAAATAAATATGAGCGTTTCATGACCTTTCTGGGTGATTCTCTTCCAGATTGCGCATACAAAGTCGAGGACAGTATTAAAAGTCTGCAACAAAAAGTTTTTAACGCTACCAATCCAAGTCTTTCACTCAACGATAAAATTGCGTCAATTGAAGCATTAAAAAATTGCAGTTCTAATGATAGATTAAAGATTTTGAATGCGATAAGTTACGCGGTTGAGAAGTACGCTGAGGAGCGTTCATTCGAAATATTTCAATTGCTTGGAGCAGAAGCAACTACTTATATTAATCATTTAATAGCTGCTGGAGATGGCAGTAATACAGCAGGACTTCTTGAGGAAAGAGAAAAAGATGAAAAAGGTGATTGGAATAAAGGTTTACCAAAAGCCATTGGATTCTTCCCCTATCAATTGCAACTTGTTGAATCTGAAGGACAATTTACCATAGCACCAAAACAAGCTGCTGTAGAGAAAATGACAACAGTTGGAGGAAAACGTGAAACCAATTTGCATTTCGATGTTTGGGGTTATAATTCAGAAAAACAAACGACTGTAATTATTAAAAAAAATGGAGTCATATATCCTCTTTTTGGCTCCTCCGAAACACGCTTTTTATCTCCTGATTCAACATTTGGTAAAGGTGGCACTTTGCAAAGTATTATTAATGATTTGAAATTCAATAAGGTTGGTTACATGCAGGAAATGATTTACGGTAAAAAAGGGTTTAATGATTTACTTGAAGAATATGCACAAATAAAGGTTGAATTTGAGGTTGAAATGAATAAAAATGAAGCTGAATATAACCAAATGCATAAAACTCCTATTTATACTAAAAAAAGATCTACAAAAGCAATGCGCAAAGAGCGAAAAAAACTTAAAAAAGATCCAACGTATATGAAGGATAATGAAAATCAACCCATTACAGTATCCGGAAAATCTAGAAAAGGAAAAAAACAAAATACCTTAATTGATTTGTACAAGCAATACGAAGCTCTAAATTCAACAATTGCAGACTTAGAACGGCAAAAAGCTGAAGCAACAGATATTTTAACCGGTTATCTAAATAAACTTCGCTATTATGAAGATGTTTTTGGAACAAAATGGGCAAATTTTACTGTAACAGACGGTTTTTACACATTTGAAGATTCAACAACCTTTGATCTTTACACACAAGAATTCACTTTCGCCGCTTCCGCGATTCAGGAAGAATTTGAAATCAAACTTATTACAATACCTGAAAATAGTTTAGCTAGTACTTCAGACGAAGTAATGTTACATGTGAATCTTGTTGATGCTCTCCCAAATTATGATGCACGTCTTCAAATTGAACTTCAGGACGTTTTTCAATCTGATAGTTGGAAACTAGAAAACATGCTCATAAATACCAGTGATAGTGTCGCTGTATTGCAGTTTTTTGAGCAGTTATTGAACAAAAAGAAATCTTTCAATATTATTGCTCGTGGACAAGGAGTAGGAAAATGGGATTCTTGTCGTGTAATCAAGGATTTACACCCCGTGGAATTAAACTCCTACCCTATTTCAAGAACGGACTCAACTTTTTCAAGATTGCGGAAATCAGAAGTTTGGATTGATATGGATCGCGAAATAAATATGGAAATTAACTCTTATACGGATCCAGTTAAATCAAACTTGAATATTACAAATGCAACCATGCTTGATCTAATGCAACGTTATAAATTATCCAAAAATGACATATTGAGTGCATATCGCACCTCTACAATTATTGCGAAACTAAAAAGTGAATTCAGTCTATTGGCAGGTTCATATTTAACTAGAGAAGAAGCAAAAATTGTAATAGATCGTTTCAACAACGCTTTGAATAAACTTAGAATTTCCGTTGGAGCAACTTCCATAAAATGGACGGAAATAACACTCTAATCAGGTTAGGTTATTTCTGGGAAATTTATCAAATACAAATTGCTTGATGCCCTTGTAAATGCAGTATAAAGCCACTTATTGCTCGAATCTTCTTGACCTTCATAAGCTAAAAAGGAACCATCGACAAAAACATTTTCCCACTGGCCACCTTGAGCTTTGTGACATGTTACAGCATATGCATATTTTACCTGAAGTGCATTAAAATATTGATTTTTTAAGATTAAATCGTAGCGCTTCTTTTTGTTCTTTTCGTGCAAATAATCCTTCTCAATTTCAAAAAAGAATGTTTTAAAAAATGACCTTGGAAGTGCTGGAGCGTCTATGTTTAACGCATTGAGAAAAACTAAAACTTCTAGAGGTTCTTCTTCGGTGTAATCGATAAATTCAACAAGTAATCTTGCAAAATGTACGTTATACACAAATTCATATTTTATTACTCTTTTAACATTCAACAATTCTCCATTCGCTATAAAACCAATCGACGACTTTTCTGGCAACCAGAAATAACTATTTTTCACAACCATTAGGCTATCTGATGAATTCAAAACTTCATCAAAAAACAACATTCTCTTTCTGATTTGTTCGTTGTATGCATTTGCGCGTTTGTTCGACCTTGTGATTATAATGGATTCTGCAACTGATGACTTGTGATAAGCATTTTCCAAAAAATCTTGAAACTCCAAACCATTTATTAATTGAACATCCTTGAAACCTTTGGTGTCTGATAGGTAATTAATTTTGTGGTCCATACGAACTGCAGTGGATAAACCTAAAATTCCAGATTCAGAAGTTTGCCTTACCACTTGATTTAAGCCAAATGTGGTACAATTTAATTTTGGGTAATAATGCCTAAAATATTCAATATTAAGTGCTGGTGAAAAATCTGAACCAACAGGTGGCAGCTGTCCTTCATCGCCTACAAACATTAAATAACAACCTTTACCTGAAAAAACATAATTTATTAAATCCTCCAATAAATTTCTATATTGCGAACCTTCTTTGATATCGACCTGATCATTTGCTATCATAGAGGCTTCATCTACAATAAACAAAGTATTTGTATGCAAATTTGGCATTAAATTGAGCTTTACCAATTCACCAGTATCACTGCCACTCCTGTAAATTTGTTTATGAATTGTAAACGCTTCTTTTTGAGATTTCAGTGAAAATACTTTTGCGGCACGACCAGTAGGTGCAAGGAGTTTTGTTTTTAATTTCAATTGGGTTAAACACCTAACAAATGTCCCAATGACAGAGGTCTTCCCTGTACCTGCGTAACCTCTTAAAATAAAGACTTTATTTCCATCCTCCTCAAAAACAAAATTGTATAACCCAGATCTGAGATTACTTTGATCATCAGTTAATCCATGTTCAAAAGTTTTATCAAATAGGTTAAAAAAAGTATCGCGCGAAATCTTGTTATTCATCTTCATAAAGGTAATATTAAGCTCCAAATTAAAATAGATGATACATTTAATTCCTTGAACAACTTTTCTATATAGAATACGTCTATTTTTGCGATAATGAAACTGTTTTATCAATTCATAATAATTTGTTTTTTCCTAATTTCATTAGGAAAATTAAATACTATTTATTCTCAAAATCTTTCTGGTACAATCAACCTTTATACAAGTGTAACTGCCATTCAAACAAATGCTGCGACTGTTTCAAATGCCACTGGTTACAATGTTGGGGATAAAGTGCTACTCATTCAGATGAAAGGTGCGTCGATAACCACTGGAAATGTTGCTCCCTTTGGAACGATAACCAATTACAATAATGCAGGTAAGTTTGAGTTTTTAATAATTGCTTCGAAAAGTGGAAATACATTAACATTTTTAAATTCAATATGTAATAATTACTCCATTACTGGATTGGTTCAATTGATTCGGGTACCAGTATACGGAAATGCAACGATTACAGGAAATATAACAGGAACAACATGGAATGGAAGTACAGGAGGTGTTATTGCACTTGAGGCGAATAACCTTTCTTTCAATGCAAACATTGACGCATCTGGAATCGGTTTCAGAGGTGGCACGCTAACTAATGGTTTTTTTGCTTGTGGAGATATGAATTATGCCAATGGGATTGCGAATGCAGGACGAAAAGGGGAAGGCATTGCTGTTGCGCCAAATGGTCAAGAAGCAAATCGCGCACCTTTGGCAAATGGAGGTGGGGGATCTAACTCTGGGAATCCAGGTGCTGGAGGTGGAGGAAACGGCGGCGCAGGAGGACGAGGAGGTAGCGAATTTTCTGGATCTTGCGCTCCAAATTTAAGTTTTGGTATTGGTGGATTTGGATTGAATTATTCAGGTTACAAAGCTTTTTTAGGTGGTGGTGGTGGTGGCGGTTACCGTGATAACGGATTGAATGCAACAAATGGATCAGATG
Organism: Flavobacteriales bacterium; assembly: GCA_947475275.1. Taxonomy (GTDB): domain Bacteria; phylum Bacteroidota; class Bacteroidia; order Flavobacteriales_D; family Crocinitomicaceae; genus M0103. The sequence continues at coordinate 5,550 of CANJNE010000056.1, forward strand.
GCGGAGGAATTGTTTTTATAATATGTCCGAACATTAATGGAAATAACTTTTCAATACTCGCGAACGGAATAGATATTACGGCTAATACAGATTCTGAGGGCTCTGGTGGCGGTGGCGCCGGTGGAACAGTATACCTCACTTCTTCAATTGTCAGTTCTAATTTGAATTTGGATGTGAGCGGTGGAAATGGAGGGAATATTCTCAGTACACTTTGGTCCAGCGCTTGTCATGGTCCTGGCGGAGGTGGTGGTGGCGGAACAGTTGTTTTCTCAAATGCAACCGTTCCTGCAAATATTTCAACAAATATTTCTGGAGGAAATGCTGGTTCAATTCTTCATCCCGGAACACCTTGTTCTGGAACAACTTTCAATGCAACTGGTGGCCAAAATGGTCAAATTCTTTTCAATTATCAATTGCCTACTCCTGGTACACCTCCAGATTTAGGCCCGGATTTGACAGTTTGTACAGGAGAAGATTTAACATTAGCTCCTAGTACTTCCTATCAAACTTATCTTTGGAGTGATGGCTCGACAAATCCAACACTTATTGTTTCAACTCCAGGATTTTATTGGCTAGAGGTCGCTTCTGGATGCGGAGTCGTTCGAGATTCTATTGCGATTAACAATTTCGCTTCAAATTTTTCTTTAGGTCCGAATATTGAAATTTGTCCTAATTCAACAGCCATTCTTTCTGTCGGCAATAATATTTTGAATCAAACATGGAGTTCGGGTGAAATCACACCTACAATCCAAATATCTCAGGCAGACACTATCGGTGTTGTGGTTGTAGATCAAAACAATTGTACAATTCAAGATACCATAATTGTGAGTATTTTTTCAATACCTGAAAGTTTTCAAACGGCAAATATTTGCGCCGGAGACAATTACCTATTCAATGGGAATAATTATTCTCAAGCCGGAACATACACCCTTACACTTGCAGGTTCAAATGGATGTGACTCTTTAACTACACTTCAATTGAATGTATTTCCATTACCAATTTTAACAGTTAATGATACCTCAATTTGTGTTGGAGAATCTGTCGTTGTTCAACCTGCCGGTGCAATTGTTTACAATTGGACACCTGCTATTCAATTAAATAACAATGGTTTTGCTATCCTATCCCCCACTCAAACCACAACCTACAATATAGAAGGAACTGATGCCAACAATTGCACCTCGGTGCCTGTATCATTTACATTAACTGTATATCAAGTACCTGAGGCATCTTTTACTTTCACCCCTAGCAATCCATCTGTAAATAATCCAAATATTATTCTGAATAATACCAGTATTGGGGGAATTGACTTTACTTGGACAGTTGCAAATGAAATATTCATCAACAATAACGATGAAATTCCTTTTGTACTTCCAGCTCAAGAAGGGGATTATGCAGTAAGCTTAACAGCATTTTCTGGTGATGGATGTGTTTCTCAGGCATACGGATTAATAAGTATTCTTTCTGATTTTTCACTTTATATCCCTAATACATTTACCCCTGATGGAGACGAATTCAACAATGAATTTATGCCTGTATTCAGCAATACAAATTCTCTTTATTATTATCATTTCACCATATACAACCGATGGGGAGAAGAAATTTTTGAATCTTTTGACCCCAACAAAGGTTGGGATGGAAGCTTCGGTGACAAAATCTGTAAAACAGGCACCTATACCTATTTAATTGAATACACCGAAAACAACGATCAAACAAAAGAACTTACAGGACATATTCAGTTAATAAGATGAGAGACAGCATGCATCATGCATAGTTTTTACTAAATTTGTCCCTATAAATAACTTCATGCACCTTGCAATTGATTTATCTTCAAATGGAATACAAATTGGGAAACCCGGTGAGGCGTTAAATCCCAAGCAATCCATGCGCTTTTCCAATTTGACAGATGTGGCAATCAAAGAGGATCTCAATCTTTTTTTCCAAGAACAGAGCATTCGCATGGCTGAACTAAGTGAATGTACCATTTCATGGTCATGTGTGCGAACAACACTAGTACCAGGAAATATATTTGCCGAATCCACACCATTTTCTATTTTTTCGCTTTGTTTTGGAAAAAATTATGATTCAAATACGATAGACTATAATCGTATACCTGAGCAATCAATAGTTAATATTTTTGAAATCCCTTTATGGGTCAAATCTTATTTCGTTTTGAAATTTCCTCGAGCCATAATTCAGCAAGAAGGATCGGTAATTATAAGAGGCCTTTTTGGCACTAGTACCTTTAAATTGAGGGCTTTATTGAGTATTCATGACAACTATTTTGGACTCACAGTTGTTAAGGAAAATAAACTTCAATTCTATTCTATTTTTGATTATCAAAATACAGATGATATTATTTATCACTTCATTTTTGTTTTGCAACAAAAAGAATGGTTTGGTTCTGATATCCAAGTTGAAATTTGCGATGGTGTTGGATCAACAGAAGAAATAATTCAAGAAATTGAGGAAAAACTGAAGAAATTTAAGGAGTTTCAGCATAAATCAATTCATACAGATACTAATTTCCTTATAAACTCCCACAGGTTTTGCGTATAATTCGAGGTAAATTAAAATCGCGAAGGATTGGATTTCCCAAAAATTTCCCTTCAAGGCCAACAACAGATTACGCAAAAGAAGGATTGTTTAATATTTTGGAGAATCAAACCGAAATTGAAGATACTGTTATACTCGACTTATGTTCAGGCACAGGAAACATAGCTATTGAATTTATCTCCCGATATGCCCAGACAGTAACGTGCGTTGACAGTAATTATTATTGCATCAAACATATAAGAAAAATAGCATTGGAATTTGGAATTGAAAACCAAATAAATGTTGTTAAAGATGAAATTTTAAATTACTTGAACAAATCTTCGGCTAAATACAATATTATATTTTGCGACCCTCCTTACGACTTAAAAATACATGGTCAAGTGCATAAAACTGTTTTTGAAAAAAAAATACTAAAAGAAGATGGTCTATTAATTATTGAGCACGGAAAATTTACTGATTTGAAAGATTTAGATTATTTTCAATTTGAAAGAACTTTCGGAAATGTTATATTTAGTTTTTTCAAAATTGAAATTGAATAACCTATGAAAGCAGTATTCCCAGGATCTTTTGACCCATTCACCAAGGGACATGAAGCAATTGTGCATCGGGCAATAAAATATTTTGATACCATTTATATCGCCATCGGTGAAAACAGTTCGAAACTAAATTTTTTTGAACTTGATAAAAGGATAAAGCATATTCAATCGCTTTTTGATGATGAAAAAATCAAAATATTGACATTTAAAGGATTGACTGTTGATCTTTGTCGTGAGCTTGAAGCAGACTTTATTTTAAGAGGTTTAAGGGATGGCAAAGATTTTGAGTTTGAAAAATCTATTGCTCAAATGAATTATAAAATGACAGGTATCGATACTTTTTTCCTTCTAACCAACGAAGAATTGAGTTCTATTAATTCCTCAATAGTTAGAGAAATTTACAAGAATGGAGGGAAAATATCAGATTTCGTAACAAATTCTCACATTCTCGTTTAAATCCAAGTGAAGATTTATTCATTAATCCCCTGAAAGCAAAATGAAAAATAAACTTCTTGCTCTATTTATTCTTCTCTTTGCATACCAATCAAGTGGTCAAAATCAGGTTACTATTTATGGTTTCGCACCTAGTTACGTTGGCAAAACAATTTCATTCAACAAAATCGATGACTACATTAGTGAGCATGAATCTGTTTTAGCTTCTACGGTAGTAAAACCAGACAGTACATTTTCTTTAACTTTCAATGTATCAAATATTCAAAGAATAAATGTTCATGCAAATAACAATAGCAGTCATATGTATGTTCAACCTGAAAGTTATTATGAAGTATATCTTCCGGGAAATGATCCCTACCAATCATATAAAGAAACAGGGAATCTAATAGAGCTTACTTTTTTCAATTTAGATTCAACTGATATTAATTACAAAATTTTGTCTTTTCAGCGGTGGTGTGATGAATTCATGAGTGAAAAATTTTATACGAAAAATGTTAAGCCTGATGAATTCGATGCAAATCTTAAGGATTTTAAATTAGCCGTAGAAAATTATTATTCAAAAGACACCTCATCTTTCTTGCAGGCATACGTGATGTATACCATTGCAACATTTGATGATATTCAATTTTCGGGTCAAAGAAAAACAGCAGAAAAATATCTTTTTTATTTGCATCAAAACCCTGTTTTCTATAGTAATGACGCATACATGGAATATTTCAATGCTTTTTACGATCGGCTGATCCCAAGATTGGATAACGAAACTGATGAAAAAGTATATCAAGCGGTTCTTCAAAGTAGTCCGAGTTTATTTATGAGAGCACTTCACAATACACTTATTCTTGAAAATCTAAGAATAAGAGAATTGGTTATGTTAAAAGCACTTGGTGAAGAATACTATTCTAAACAATTTCCTCAAACTAACATAATTACGATTTTAGACAGTGTATCTAGGGGAAGTATGTTTGCCGAACACGCTGCAATTGCGCAAAATATCAAATCACGATTAACGCAACTTGTAGTTGGTGGAATTGCACCAGATTTCTTTATTAAAGATGCAAGTGGTGAATTATTTTCTTTGTCATCATTTGCTAAAAAACATCTGTACTTTCATTTTTATGATCCTTCAATGTTAAAAAGTACTTTGGAACTCGAGGCACTAATTAAACTTTACAATGAATACAAAGGAGATATTGAATTTATTTCTATTTATCCGAACAAAACCTATAGTGATGAAAACCTCAAGAGTTTTATTGAGACAATACCTTGGAAAACATTTAAAGTAGATGCTAACAATCCTTTATGGACAGATTACAATGCAGTAGCTTTCCCTTATTACGTATTATTAGATGGCTACGGTTATGTTGTTTCGGCACCGGCTAGAGGACCTTTACCAGACGGACAGTATCTTTCAATTGATGAAACTTTTTTCAGCATACATAAAATAAATAGTAATAAATAGTTTTTTCTATTTCATACACTGCAAGATATCATTTGCGTGATAAGTTGTATTTTTATAGCAACTATTTAAAAAGTATGAAATTCAATTTATCTGAAATCACAGAACTCATTAGATTCAGAAGAACTATATATCCAGAACAATACTCAGAGAGAAAAGTACATAAAGAACAAATTGAATTGATATTAAACAATGCACTTTGGGCACCTACGCACGGAAATACCCAACCATGGCGTTTCAAGGTATTCATGAATGAAGGAAGAACCCAATTGAGTGAATTTTTGGGCAAAACATACGGTGAAATAATTCCTGATGACAAACAAAGTGCGTTAAAACGTTCAAAACTTGAAAAGCGACCGTTAATGGCATCTGCTGTTATTGCGGTCTGTTTGAAACGACAAGAATCTGAAAAAATTGCCGAAATTGAAGAAATTGAAGCTGTTGCGTGCGCAGTTCAAAACATGCACCTTACCTGTACTGCATATGGCTTAGGTGGCTTTTGGTCAACGCCTTCGTTAATCTATCATGAAAAAATGAATGCATTTCTTAATTTAGATCCAAAAGACAAATGTTTAGGTCTTTTTTACATTGGTTATCCTTCAATTGAATGGCCCTCAGGCCAACGCCGTCCATTGGAATATATGACTGAATGGATTGATGAAAAATAAAAGCTTGTGAAGTTTTAAAAAATGATTTTAAGGAGATCCATATTTTTATTAACGAGTTTTCTTTTTGCTATTGTAATTTGTTTTTCGCAGCGAAATGTTCCGTCTTATTTTGGAATTCAAGTAAAACCCATTTTTCCGACACGATTTATCGGTGAGCCAAAATTAACGCTTGATGAAGGGGAGTTTTCTACGACAATTTCACAGAAAACTGGATATTCATTTGGTGGAACGGTTCGTGCGGGAATAACTAATCTTATTGCCTTAGAAACAGGAATCAACTTTAATCAAAGGTATTTCAATATAGATATGTCAATTGCTGATTCTGCTGTTTACGCCAAAAATGATTTAACTTTCATATCATATGACATACCTGTTAATGGCCTTATTTACGTGCAACTATCTGATAATTTTTTCATGAATGCATCATTGGGATTGTCTTTAACATATAAGCCCACTCATGTTGGAATTGTGACCAATCCGGGTGGTTCGTTTTCTTTCACACATACTGGTTTAGTGAATAGAAAGACGGGCTTTGATTTGAATGCAAACTTTGGATTTGAATATAGAACAAAAAGATGGGGATTCTTTTATATTGGTGGGACAGCAAAAGTACCATTTCAACCCATTTTCGATTTATTAGCGCAATACAAATACCAAGGTTACAAAGTGAATACACGAGGAGAAGTTGATGGTTCTTTTTTAACTATAGATTTCAAGTACTTTTTTCCTAACATTAAAAATAGCGGAATACAATTTCAAAATGGACCCATTGAATAAAAAGAGAAGTGAATATCTGATCGAGAAACTTGGACTTCAAAAACATCCTGAAGGAGGTTATTATACTGAAACCTATAGATCAGAGGCAATAATTGAAAGTATTGACAGAAACCTACAAACATGTATCTATTTCTTACTTACCGACGATCAAGTTTCAAGATTTCATAGAATAAAAAGTGATGAAATTTGGTACTTTCATGAAGGAGCGAATTTATCAATTCATACCTTAGATGATAATGGTCACAATATTCACAAATTAGGGCTTTATAGTGAGGAAGGTTTTTTACCACAAATACTCATTCCGAAAAACACCATATTTGGGGCAACCTTGGATCAAAAAGATACATACGTTTTGGTTTCATGTTCAGTAGCTCCTGGTTTTGATTTTGAAGATTTTGAATTAATGGAAAAATCAGAACTCTTATCTAAATTCCCAAATCAATCGGATATTATTTACCGATTGACTTAAGTAAATCTTCTTTCGAGACAAGCGTTACCCACAATGTCATTTTCGAATTATCCATTCTTGGATAAATTGGTCGAATGACACCATCAACAGCAGCAACATTCAGGTAGTCTCCTAAAAATTGATCTGCAGTTGGCGTGAAAGGTTTGTTATTCAACTTAAAATCATGAAAAGTTTCACCACCATCATATGATGCGGACAAATAAACATCTGTCTGCGTTGAATTGTGATTTCTTCGGTCGTAATAAACAAAATAAAGGGCCCCATCGGACTGATCAACCGTTAACCAGGTGAAAAATTGATGTCTTTTTGTTTTATCTTGATTAACCCGAATAGGTTCGGTCCATGAATTTCCCCCATCAATTGATTTTGACAACCAAACATCAGTATTGGAAACACCATTTTTTTGATCACACCAATTCAAATACAAGGTTCCTTTATTAGGTCCATCACTCAAATCACTTACTAAAATTGGCAGTCCATTTGCCCTTTGTAATCCTGGAACAGTAAAATCCCAACCACCCTCATGAACATGAATTTCCTGTTCTTTTTCCATCCAAGATTGACCTCCATCCAGTGACTTTTGCATTACCAATCCCTTTGGCCCTGACCAAGTGACGTATAATTCTCCGTTTGGACCTATGGCTGGTACCGCCCCTTCTACTGTATTATCTCCATCGAGACAATCTCCGGCATAATATGAAATTCTTAAAGGATCAGTCCAAGTTTTTCCTTGATCAATTGATTTCGAGAATAATATTATTGATGAATCTTTCTTGTTTTTGGAGTCATAAGCATCAAATTGAGTCCATGTTAAATAAATCTCATTATTCTCAGGATTAACAGCGACCCAATGCTTGTCTTGAGCTTTCGATCCATTTGGCTTTGGGAAAGTACCTTTATCAAACTTTCCAGATACTGAGTCTGTTGATTGGCATACGATTCTATCAATCCAAGACGTTTTTTTATAATTCGCAAGATGAAAATAGTACACCCTACCCGTATAATCAAAAGTAAGAACTGGATCACCCCAAACACCATAATCACTCTTCAAATTCGAAGATTGCCAAGTATTGCCACCATCTTTTGAATAATAATAATCATCTATAATGGATCCAGCCGCCATTATTTGGGGATTATTTGGATCAATAGCTATTGACGGTTCACATACACTATGATACATTACTCCTCCGGGTGCATCTTCCAAGTGTACATTCGTAAATTTAAGTTGTGCATTCGATTGAAAAACAAAAAAAAGTGCAAGAGTTTTAAAAATTATTTTCATGATTATAATCTTTATGAAATATGAATATTCGCTAATTGAATTAATCTAATGTTCTGAGCCAATAGTTTCTTTTTTTCGAATTAGCTTCTGTGCTATCCAATTCCAATAAATACGAAGTTGACAAAGCATTTTGCATTTCAACAGTTAAAACCTGTACAATATCATCCCGAGAAATCATTAAATAAAACTGGTCACCAGCTACCATTCCAGAAACAAAAGCTTCAAAGGATGCCTTATCGACCCGGAAAGTCTCGAAAGCTATTATTTCATCATTCACACTTAAACCAGCACTTTCTGCAGTAGAATTTGATTTTATTGTCTGAACCATTAATTTACCAGATACATTTTCGCAATTCGCTCCAAAACTTGATTTTTCAGATGTTGTAGCAGCCAACTTCACCCCTATTTTAGAAAGAATTTCTTCATATTTTGGCACCATTACACCGTCAATGTAATCTTTGAAAAATGAATCAAGATCAGTATCTAAAAAAGCTTCTAACTCCGATTTGAATTCATCATCAGTAAATCCACGGTTGAGTTTTATATAATATTTATCATACAAGATTTGAAGGAAGTGGTCAAGGCATTTGGTAGCATCATACTTTTCAATAATCAAAGCATCAAATAACGCAGCCATAGTTGCACCTCGTGAATAATAAGTCATTTGGGTATTGGAACTGTTTTCATTTGTTCGATAGGCCTTAATCCAGGCATCAAAACTAGCATGTGCCAAAGGTTGCACTCGTGATCCTATTGTGCCTTCAACATAATTGATACTTCCTTGCAATTTACTCAAGAACTTTTCAGGAGTATAAAATCCTGCTCTCAACATCAATAATTTATCATAATACGAAGTAAAACCCTCCATAACCCAGAGTAAAGAAGTATAATTTTCCTGGTCATAATCAAAAGGTCCTAGTTCTTTAGGTCGAATACGTTTAACATTCCAAAGATGAAAATATTCATGTACAACAAGTGATAAAAAATCTAAATAATCTGCTCCTTCATAAGACCATCGGTTGACACTCAATGTAGAAGAATTGGCATGCTCTAATCCTCCTTGACCATCAACAACATTATGAATGATAAAAGTGTATTTTTTGTTGGGATTTTGACCGAAAACGTCGGTTGCGGCCTCAACAATTTTGGCCATATCTCTTTGAAGATCTGAGAGAATGTAATTTCCAATGCCATAAATAGCAACCGTATGTTCAACATTCGCTGCGTTAAAAGAAAAAACGGTATGATTACCTATTTCAATTGGACAATCAATTAATTCATCATAATTGGAAAAGACAAATCCAAAAGAACCATCTTGAGCAATTGATTCAGATACTTGGTCTAAAGATGTAGAAATTTTCTTGAAATCATAGTAAGGAATAATATTGAGTTGACCACTAAGATTTTTGTATCCATCAACATACATGAATACTCCTGAGCCACTAACAAAGCCATGCGACAAATCAAGAAAACTGGTCCTAACGGTTAGTTCAAAAGCATATACTTCATAGTTAACTGTTATTTTTTTTGCTTTATTTCTGACGATTTTCCAATTGTTTTTGGTTACTTTTTCAATTTCGAGCGCTTTACCGTTCTCATCTTGTGCCCTAACCAAGTTTATATTTTTTGAAAATTCTCTTACTAAATAAGAACCAGGGGCCCAAACGGGTAATTTGAGATTTATTTCTTTATCCTTAAAATTCTCAAGTTGCATTTCCACCTCAAAATAATGATTTTGAGGTTTTGACATACCCAAAGTATATTTTACAGATTGACTAAATGAAAAAAAACTGAATATTAAAAATATTGAAAAAAGTAAGTTTTTCATGATTTAAAAATTTCGAATAAAGTTAAGCAAACAATACTATTTATAAGCGTCCAAGTGATGAAACGAAAATTCTTTTGAATTGAAATTATTTTGAAATAAATGCGGATAAAACTTTTTCATTTC
>CANJNE010000057.1 GCA_947475275.1 Flavobacteriales bacterium
AAATGAGAAGATTACCATTCGCAACATGTAGATGAGTGTTATCAAAACATGGAGGAGGTGTAAAAAGGTAATAATGTACAAATAAGACGTTGCTGTATCCGCTGTTTCCATTGCCTTGATTTGAAGAAATTTATCAAGCTTTTTGCCTTCAAAAACCAAATTTCTTTCTTTGTATTCTAGTTCTTTACCTTTGAAAAAGATGGAAAAATCTTCTCCGTATTTACCGCGATGGAAGAAATCGCCTCGACCCAATTTTACATTTTCAGCCAGATCCTTCAATCGTAGTAAATCAACATATTCCAATTTCTTGCCAGAAGGCGTGGTTAATTCTTTATTAATTAATGCCAATGGCTCGTTATTGTAATAAATGCTAAAATTCTTTCCATAATTGGCAATATTTGGAATCTTGTTGCGCTCAATTTTTAAAAACTGACTCATGAAATTTTGGTACTGACTCATCTCAGTATCGGTCATGTTTTTGCCATTGATTAAAAAGTCATTTCCATTAACATCAACAAAAGCGCCGTTATATTTTACCATGTAATAGTCTCCGTATCGACCCTCAGTTGTAACAATGTGATTGTTAACGGCATATGCGCCTTTATCCATTAATGCCTTGTAACCTCTAAACTGAAAAACAACAAATCCAACCCCGAGAATAAAGGTTAAAGCCACAAATAATTTGAGTGTGGATTGCTTTCCTTTTTTTACCGATCGAATACCGAATTCAAGGAATAAACTGCTCAAAGCAATTACAGCTGTACTGATGTAAAAAGCATTGGGCAAGGGGTATTTCACCCAAAAAGAGTCTCCCATGGAAACAATGTAGGCCGAGGTGAGCCCGGCGAAAAGCATTACAATACTGAATATGGTTACATATACCAAATTCTTTTTAGTTTTTACTCTAATTTCTGGATCCAAATCCGAATAATAATCTCGTCTCATAATTTTAAGGAATTAATATTTCAACTTTATCAAAAACGTAAACGAATTGAATGATAGGTAAATAAACAAACGACGCGAACATTAGTTTTTTGGCATCTGCTATTTCACAAGTTCTGTATAATTTATAGGAATAGAGAAAGAATATTCCACTGCAAACAGAGGTAACAATTAACGTAACGGTTCCTGTCCAATCGAGAACCCATGGTAATAAACTGAAGGGTATTAAAGCAAGGGAATAAACCATAATTTGAAAAGCCGAAGATTTCGTTTTACCATCGCTCGATGGTAGTAAAGAAAACCCTGCTGTCTTATAGTCATCGTATAATACCCAAGCAATCGCCCAAAAATGTGGAAATTGCCAAACAAATTGGACGAAGAAAAGAACACCAGGCAGTAAACCAAAATCATTGGTAACAGCAATAGCGCCAAGCATTGGGGGAATTGCACCTGGAAATGCACCTATAAAAACGGCCCAAGGAGAAACCCGCTTCATAGGCGTATAGATGAAAACGTAAGAAACAAAGGCTGCCAAACCCAGCAACATGGAGTATAAATTTATTAAATACAACAGGTAGGCACCGATTAAAAGTGAAATGATAACAATAATGTACGCTTCCTTTACCGTCATTAAACCCATAGGAATAGGTCTGCGTTGCGTTCGTTTCATAATGGCATCGAGATTGCGCTCCCAAATTTGATTGGCCCCATTAGAAGCGGCCGTAACAAGCAATCCGCCAAGTAACAAATAAAAAATTTGAAGACCATTGTTTCCTCCAGCAAACAAATATCCAGACAAAGCAGAAACGATAACCAAAGAAGCCAATCGCATTTTGGTAAATACAGCGTAAGCCCGGATTTTTTTACTGAATGAAAGGGGACGGGCAACTGCCTCCATATGAACTTTTTTAGCAGTACAAAATTAACTATTTGAAATGCATTTTCGTTCGAAATAAAATCTAAATTTTTATATCTTTTATTACTCAATTGAAAATGTCTTTGAGGTAAATATCTTTTCGATACCTTTGTCATCACTTTTTAAAATGGCAATTAACAAGTTATCGATTCTTATTCCGGCATACAACGAGGAGAAAACTATTGAGTTGATTCTCGACAAGGTTCGTTTGGTTAATCTCGAAAATGTTCAAAAAGAGGTGGTTGTAGTAAATGATTGTTCAACGGATGCAACGGTTGAACGGATAAATGCCTATAGCTCGAAACACCCTGATATGAATCTCAAACTGTTTTCACAACCATTTAATCAAGGTAAGGGAGCTGCAATCAATCGTGCCATTCAAGAATGTTCTGGAGACTATTTAATTATTCAGGATGCGGATCTTGAATATGATCCCAATGAGTATGAATTGTTACTGAAACCTGTTATTATTGCTGATGCAGATGTAGTTTATGGTTCGCGGTTTGTTGGACATCACCCACATAGAATTTTATTCTTTTGGCATTCAATTGGAAATAAATTTCTTACGCGATTGTCCAATATGATGACGAATCTCAATCTTACGGATATGGAAACATGCTACAAGTTGATACGGGTTTCCATTGCGAAAAATATCGAAATAAAAGAAAATCGTTTTGGAATTGAACCCGAAATTACTGCAAAACTTGCGCGTGTCAAAGGGATTAAAATTTATGAAGTAGGTATTTCATACTATGGTCGAACTTATGAGGAAGGTAAGAAAATCGGCTGGAAAGATGGCTTTAGGGCAATCTATTGTATTTTCAAATATAAGTTCGTCAAGTAAATTCCTTATAAAACAAAAAAGCCATCTTTTCAGATAGCCTTTAATTTGAATTTTTTTGTGTTATAAAATCAACATCGCGTCTCCGTAGGAGTAGAAGCGGTATTTATTTTCAACGGCTTGTTTGTATCCTTCCATCATCAAATCATGTCCGCAAAAAGCAGAGATCATCATCAATAATGTAGAAAGAGGTGTATGGAAATTGGTAACCATACAATCGGCAATACTGAAATCGTACGGAGGAAAAATGAATTTATTTGTCCAGCCATCGTAAGGTTTTAACAGACCATCAGTTGAAACCGATGATTCAATAGAACGCATTGAGGTGGTTCCAATAGCACAAACTCTTTTCTTGTTGATTTTTGCTTTGTTAACAATATCCGCACATTTTTCAGATATGATAGCTTGTTCAGAATCCATTTTATGTTTGGTAAGGTCTTCAACTTCCACAGAACGGAAAGTTCCCAAGCCTACATGCAATGTTACTTCAGCAAAATTTACTCCTTGAAGTTCCAAACGTTTAAGTAATTCTCTAGAAAAGTGCAATCCTGCTGTTGGCGCAGCAACGGCACCTTCCTCTTTTGCGAAAATGGTTTGGTAGCGATCTTCATCTTCAGGTTCTACTGCCCGTTTAATGTATTTCGGAAGTGGCGTTTCACCCAATTCAGTGATTTTTGCCTTAAATTCTTCATATGGTCCATCAAAAAGAAAACGTAAGGTCCTTCCTCTTGAAGTGGTATTATCGATTACTTCCGCAACAAGAGAATCATCATCACCAAAATACAATTTATTCCCGATTCGAATTTTTCTAGCTGGATCCACAAGAACGTCCCATAATAGGCTTTCGCGATTCAATTCTCTCAAAAGAAAAACTTCAATCTTGGCTCCAGTTTTTTCTTTGTTACCGTACATTCTGGCAGGAAAAACACGGGTATTGTTCATGATCATTACATCACCCTCAGAGAAGTATTCAGTAATGTCTCTAAAAAGCCGGTGTTCAATTTTTCCAGAATCTCTATGAAGTACCATCAAACGTGCTTCATCTCTATTATCACTTGGGTATTCTGCAATCAATTCCTCCGGAAGATTAAAACTGAAATCAGAAAGTTTCATTTTACTCATACTATTCTTTTTTAGCTACTTTTTTAAAAAGAGGGTGCAAAGATACAACAATGAAGAGCCCTTGTCAAGGGATTGGCTTAATTAACCTTGAATTTCTTCAATCCAAGCTTCAATTGTTTTTGCGTTTTCTATTGAAAATTCACCCGATTTTGTCCTTCTTAGTGCAATAAGGGTTGCGCCGGAATCCAATGCTTTTCCAAAGTCGTTGGCAAAAGAACGAATATATGTTCCTTTGGAGCAGGTGATTTCGAAATCTATTTCTGGAAAACGAATGGTTGAAAGTACTATGTTATTGATTTCAATAAGTACAGCTTTCATTTCTGGAGTTTCTCCTGACCTGGCGAGATCATATGCCCTTTTTCCGTCAATTTGTTTGGCAGAAAAAATAGGAGGTGTTTGTTCGATTTTACCGAGGAACTTTTGACGAACAGTTTCGATCATTTCCGAATTGATGTGGGAGAAAGGAAACTCTTGATTAAAATCTGTTTCCAAATCAAAAGAAGGTGTTGTTTTGCCTAATAATATCGTTCCGGTATATGTTTTATGATCATTGATGAATGAGGTAATCTTTTTGGTATGTTTACCCGTACAAATAACAAGAAGTCCACTTGCTAAAGGGTCTAGAGTACCTGCATGACCCACCTTTATTTTTTTTACACCTATTTTTTGTTTGATGTGCCACCGCAATTTACTTACAACATTAAAGGATGTCCAGCTCAGTGGTTTATCCACAAGTAACGTTTCTCCGTTTTGAAAATCCATTTAAAGTGAAAAATAAATGAGCAGCAGTATTCCGATAACAATTCTGTAGTAGCCCCAAATTTTGAAGCCATATTTCTGCAAAAATCCAATAAAGAATTTAATGGCAAAGGCAGCAACCACAAAAGCAATAATGTTTCCTACAATGAACATGGTCAAGTTTTGGCTGTTAGCGGTGATCATTTCGATACCTTTTTGTTCTACACCCTTATAGTTCCAATCTTTTAAAAAAACGGAATATGTAGTAACAGCCAGCATTGTTGGGACTGCAAGGAAAAAACTAAATTCAGCGGCCATCTTTCTGGTTAAACCTTGTTGCATCCCACCGATAATAGAGGCGGCAGCACGACTTGTCCCAGGCATCATGGCTAAACACTGCCAAAATCCCACAAATATTGCTTTTTTATTACTGATTTTTTCTTCTTTGTCGATGGTAGTTTTGGTAAAAATGTTATCGATGAAAAGTAAGATTATCCCACCAACAATTAATACTATTGCGATTGGAATAGGTTTTTCTAGCACTGCTTCGATTTTATCGTCGAATAATTTACCTAACACAAGAGCAGGTATTACAGCAAGAATGAGCTTTAGGTAAAAATTGTAAGATTTAAAGTTTAAAAATTTCCTCCAATAAAGCATGACAACAGCCAGTATTGCGCCAAATTGAATGGACACTTGAAAGAGTTTAACAAATTCATCAGTTTCAATTCCGTAAATTGAACTGGTAAAAATCATGTGAGCGGTTGAAGAAATAGGTAAATATTCAGTTAGGCCCTCGATAATGGCCAGAACTATTGCTTGCAAACTGTCCATGAGTAGATTTATTTTTTACCCTTTGAAGGTTTTTGAATTTGGGATGATTCTTTAACCTCTAAAATACCATTGTTTTCTGACATATCAGCTTGAGGTTTCTTCATAATGGCATAAATAATAGCAATATAGCCTAAAACAATTAGTGCAGGAGCGATAGTAATTCTCACATTACTAAACAATGCAGACGCATCAAATTTATTGGGATCATCTGATCCACCGCCGATCATTAAAAGAAAACCTAAAACATTAACCCCCAAACCAGCAAGAAGAAGTTTGTAGTTTTTTTCAGAAAAGCCGAAGTTTAAATTTTGTTTACCCATAGTTCAAAGTTAATACAAATCATCCAATTTCATTCTCAAATACTTATTAAGTGCAAACCAGGTAGAAATGAGTGTGATGAACGCGCCCAGTAGAAGAAGCGCTGTGGTTAAAATGATAAAGGTTAATAAGTCGAAACTAATTTCTATCGATTCCAACCAATTGTTCAGCGCGAAAAACAAGGTAACTAAAAGAGCCATTCCAATCACAGCTGAAATGACGCCTTGTGCAATCGCCTGTAACATAAAAGGTCTGCGAATGTAAGAGGATTTTGCGCCTACCAATTGCATGGTTTTTATAGTGAATCTTTTAGAGTACAGTGCTAATCTAATAGTGTTATTAATCATAGCAACTGCTATAACTATGAGCAATAATGCAACCGCAAGAAACAGAAATACAAATTGTTTAAATCCGAGATTTACAGATTCAACACTTGCTTCGTCATAGTTAACTTCATCAATCTGGGTATTGTAAGTTTTTAAAAGTTCCTTTTTAATAGACGCCATTCCTTCCTTGTTGGCCAATTCTTCTTTTGGTTTGAATCCAATTGTTGGAGGTAAAGGATTTTCACCATCAAAAACAGCTAGAATTTCCTTGGCATTTTGGTCATTACCGCTAAACTCTTCTATTGCTCGTTCAGGGGAAACAAAAAATACATCACTAAATTGTGTCCATGTTTTTAATTCCTGTTCTATTTGTTTGATATCGGCTTCATTTATGTCGGCCTTAAAGAATACATCACCTTGTAAACTTTCTTTAGCTTGTTTTTGAACATTTTCAAGACCCAAGATACCGGCCATTACCAATCCAATCATGAATAAGACGAGAGAAATTCCGATTACAGTAGATATATAACTGGTTCGTAATCCCAGTTTCCCATATTTTGAAGCACCTTTACTCATGATTCAGCTAAATTAAGAAATATGATTTTTGGAAAAATTGTATCGGGGCCTAACTTATAAAAAGACAAGTTGTTAATAACCTTGAATTTGGTAACGAAAATTTCCAACAAAATATAAAATTTTATTCTGGTGCTTTATTGAATTTTTTGGGAATAATTTCTATTTATTATATGATCTTTAACGTTTCATACGAAAATTTGATTTCATCTAAAATCATAAAACGCAATAAATGTTAAAGACATTTTAATTTTTTTTGTTTTATCATCCTTAAATTCGCAATAGAATGCGTGCATTCTTTTATTTGCCCAACCGTTACTGAATTATTGATAAATAAAATTAGTTAAAGCATGAATCCGAATAAACATATTATAACGCTCTTTTTGATTCAAACAATTTGCGTATTCTCTTACGCTCAAGAACGTAAATTACAAAAGTGTTTTGAGTATATCCAAACGAAGGAGTTCGCCAAGGCTGAAGAAATTATTTCGCAAGTATCAACTAAAACCTCAGATGACCCTAAACTATTCTTTGTATTATCTAAATTATGTGGTTCCCTAGATTACGCAAAATATAATGTGGATAGTTGCTTTATTTATTATTCAAAATCTATCGAGCTGCTTTCAACGCAGGAGTCAAAAAACCTAGAGGAAATCTGCTCAGATTTTAAATTATGTCTTTATGATTCAAGACGTGTAAAAGACTCTATTGCTGGAGCGGCCTTTGCATCATACAAGACGGTAAATAGTGTTGAAAAAATGGAGGAATTCAAAAGGTTATATGTTGGAACTTCTTCTATTCAATCTGCCAGTGAATTTATCGAGGAATTGCATTATCAAGCCGCACAGCAAGAAAACACGGTTGCAGCATACAATAGCTTTATAAGTTTATATCCGAACAGCGCAAAAAAAGAAACCATTGCATTAAAAATTCATGAATTGGAATTTCAAAGGGTTTCTTCGCTAAATGATAAGGAAGCTTATAATGAATATCTTTTATCCTATCCAACAACTAAATTCAAATCGGAAGTATTGAAAAAAATAGAACTTCTCGATTTTGAAAGCCTGAAGCAAAATACCGATCTCAAGGCATTTGAAACATTTTTAACCAATTATCCCAAATCTACTTATAATAAAGACCTATTGGTTTTGTATGAAACACCTTTTTTCGAATATGTAAAAGAACAAAAAGATCTTACTTTACTCAATAATTACAAAATTAGGTATCCAGATAGTAAAAAGATAACCCTTATAAATGACATAATCTGTGATATCAATTTTGAAGTGGCAAAAGTTACCAATACGCGTGCTGCTTACAAAAAATTCATTTTAGACTTTCCTAATTCAAAATACGATTCAGATGCGCAAAGTAAGATATCCGCGCTTTTTCCGCATGTGCCTAAATTAATGGCAAATGGAAAGTACAAATACATTGATAAGTTCAATGGTAATACGCTCATCGAGACTGAATTTGATGAAGCAGCTCTTTTTGAAAATGATCAGGCAATTGTAAAGCAGAATGGTTATTTAGGTGTAATTGATGAATATGGTAAAGTCATTGTGCCATTTAGTTTTGATGAAATTGAAAGCTTGGTAAATAAGAACTTTTATTTGGTTGGGTTGGATGAAAAATATGGTTTGTACAACAATGAAGGACAGAAACTATTGAATACCGAGTTTTCACAAGCATATTTTGACACCGAAGAAATGCTTGGATTTAACCGCCATAATAGTGAATTGGATTATTATTCAAAACCAGAATACATTTTTAAGATCGTTAATAAGGGAATAGCAAAATATACTTTGACATATGACGAACTGCCGTATTTCAACGAAGGATTTGCTGTAATCTCGAAGGGAAATAATTACGAGGAGCCGTCATTTGGATTGTATTCTGTAATAAATACTGCATTTGAAGAAATCATTCCGTTCAAATACAATTATATCGAGCAAGTTTATGAAGACCCAAAGATGTTTTTGTTTAACGTAGGGGGTGAAGCAGACTATGTGTCGCATGGAGGGGGTATGTATCCCTATTCAGGCAAATGGGGGGTAGTCAACCATCAAGGTAAAGTAATAATACCACCAGTTTTTGATGAGCTAAGAAGCATTACTATTGAAGGTGAAGATGGTAATAAAATTTATTTTGTTGCAAATCGTGGTAAAAACGTATATGATGATTATGGAATGGAACTTGACCCAGGGAATTATGGGTTAATTGATGATCAAGGTAACGAAATCATACCTTTCGAATATCAGGAAATATATCAAGGAGGTAAAAATCAGCTAATGGTTAATAAAGGTGGAAAATATGCCTACTCCAGTTATGATTATATTGTTTTAGGTGGAAAGTGGGGTGTAATTGATTTAACAAACAAAGTAAAGGTTTCTATTATATATGATGATGTGATGCCGTTAGGGGAAAATTATGTTGTTCGGAAAGATGCAAAAATTACCGAAGGTGAAAATGGTGATTTTTTAAGTGGTGGAAAATATGGAGTGGTAACACAAAACAATGTACTTCTGGTTCCATTTTCTTATGATTACATTGAACCGTATACCAGTGATTCTCTAATTTATGTAGCTACAGGATGTAAATGGCCGGATGAAGGGTCTTACGGTATTTACGGTGGTAAATGGGGGGCTTTAAATCAAAAAGGAAAGATTGTATTTACATTGAATTTTGATTATTTGTATACCAGTGACACAAATTTCGTCATTTTAGAAACAGGAAGGGAATATGGAACTGGATATCCTGGTGAGATAAAAAAGTCTGGAAAACAAGGATTAGCAGATTTAAATGCCAAATTACTTTTGCCTATTAAATACGATGAAATTCAAGTCGGCACCAATTTTATATATGCTACATTGGGTAAAAAAATACAAATTTTCCTTAAAAGTGGAACAGCTTTATCCAATACGATTTACGACGAATTATTTGAATTGGATGAAGGATATATTGCTTACCGAATCGGAGAAAAAAACGGAATTCTCAATCCAGATGGATCAGTTCTTTTTCCTGCAATGTTTTGGTCAACAAAAACGGAATACTATTATTCAAATGATATACAAATGCAAGGAGATCTATTCAAAATTAATGAAGGAGGCACCTTCTTCTATGCCAATAAGAATGGAGATATTTTTAAAGAATAGAATTCTGGAAAAGGATTTACTTTTTCTTCACATTAACAGCATTCCAGCCTTTAGGACCTTTCACGCGTTCAAATGAAACTTTATCATTTTCAGCAATAGTTCCAGATACAGCATTAACATGCACAAAAATTGATTCTTGGCTTACGGCATCACGAATAAATCCATAGCCTTTATCTGTGTTGTAATAAGAAACTTTTCCTTCTCTTACAGTTTCAACTTCTTCATTTTCTCTTTTGGGAATGCCTATTTCAATATCCTCTGCACTTATTGCTTTTTTCATTTTTGGATCCATAGGCGTATCTGAAATGTTTCCAAATTCATCAACATATGCCATCATGCTTTCCAAAGATCCATCTTTTGGATTGGCTTTACGTTCTTCCTTTTTTGCAAGTTTGTCTTGTCTTTTCTTTTGTTTGGTTTTTTCTTTGTCCTTCTTGTTGAATGTTTCTTGTGATCTTCCCATTTATCAAATAATTAATTAAAACCCTTTGTGAGGGCACTTTAATGGAAGTAGAAACAAACTTAATGAGGTAACCTTTTACAGCTTTATCAAATCGGAACGTCGCTTAAGCAACCATTGAAACAAAGTTACGGATAAATTGGAATTCAAAACAGTTAAAAAAACATTATTAACGAATTGATGAGAAAGTTGACCAAATATGCTTGACTCTGGTAGAATATTGTAAATCTATTTTTCTTTAAATTTGATAACCTGAGATTGTATTTCTTCCCTATTCCGCATGGTAAATGGTTTATACAAGCCTATATTAAATTTAAGGGAGGCTCCAAATTGAATCAACGGGTCATTAGATTTAAAATCCGTAAGAATACGTGAATGAATGCCTAGGCTTATCCAGCTCATTGGGATATATAAAGAGGGTGTAAATGTGTAAAAATTCTGCACATTGCTTATCTCTCTAATACTTAATATTCCAATATCTAAGCCTAAAGTTTTTCTGAATATAAAACTGATTTGAGAATTGAAATAAGGATCAATGGTTATAAGTGAATTGCTGGCGTTCAAAACATAGCTGTTATCTCTGTAATCTAGTTTAAAGCCAATTTGTGAATAGGAAAATTTGGTTCGGGTGCTAAAAGAGCTTTTTTCTCTATTTTTCAATTTCACGTACAAACCTAAACCATAAACAGGACAAAAATCTGTCATACTTGAATAACCTTTAATATTTTTTTCAAGACTATAAAATGAGAAGGAAGGTTCCAATGAAAACCAAGAAGGTTTGGTTTTTAGCATGGCCTTTTTGTAACTCGAAAAAAGTTTTTTATCAAAATATTTTTCCAGAACGTCTATATCTCTGTTATATGGATACTCTACTTTTAGCTCTTTTGTTTTTTTCGCAGCCACGGCGAAGTTTTTATTGTAGATTTCGGAACGTGTTAATTTAATTTCAACTGGAAGTACATATTTATCAACGCGTTCTTTCAGATTGTCAAAATTGATTTCATTCCCCTTTGAGTATTTCTTTAATTCTGCAACTAGTGCTTTTAATTGAGCCGGACTTTTATCTTTATACTTCAACAAGTTCTCAATATCTTCTGAAATTTGAGCGTATTTTTCCTCGGCTGTTTGCCCAAATGAAATAGCATTAAAACTTAGGATTATAGTAAGGGATAGAAAATATTTCATTGTTTCAATAAATTGAGATGCAAAATTAGAGGTTTTTTAATTCAAATCTTCAATATTATTCTTAAACAGGGAACTTTAAGTAATTGAAAATCGCACTTTTTATATTAATTTAAAGGGTCTTCCTCATCTCCAAACCAAATTACAGCATAGTTGCCATAAATTCCAATGCCTATGGCTTGCCAGTCATGATTTTTCCAAATCGATTTATTGATAATTACTGCATTGTGCCCTGAACTGTTTTTCCATTGTTCCAAGGCCTGTTCTGCAGTCATTTGAATTTCTGGATTAGAACTCCAATAATAACTTGCAATTTCATAACCTGTTCCTGTATATGAAGTTAACTCGGAAGGCTTTGACCACATTTTCTCTGCTTCTGCATGATCATCTGTATAGCAACAAGATGTCCAATTGCCATTCGAAGACCAACTGTGCAAATTACATTCATCACTTGTTGGATTGTTTTCCATTAAATCTTTTACGTGGGTCTGCGCAACAATTGTTAATGATGGAGAAAACGGAATTTCGGGTAGGCTTTTTTCGGCGCGGTATTCCATTACCAAATCATATAGTTTTTGTTCTTCTTCTGAAAGTTCTTGACTAATTGCTGATAGGTTAAAACAAAAAATGCAGGCTGCCAAAATTGGAACTTTCATAAGTTATGATATTAATGGTTTAAAAAATAATAAGGAATCAAATCCCAAGGAAGGAAACGTTAAATTCAAATAAAAATAACTTTTTTAGAATATTTATATCTCGACAAGAAGAAGCTGTTTATGGTAACTTCCGGATTGATTTTCAATATTGACATGAAAAGCTCCTCTTGGAAAAGAACTTAAATCCACAATGCAGTTCTTCTCATTTGTTTCAATCTTGAAAATTTGTTTACCTGTTAAATCATAAATAGTTATTATCCCCAAGGATTGCTCGCCACTTATCTCAAAATTACCATTTGACGGATTGGGTTGTACTTGTATATCATCACTTGATAAATCTTCCGTTGCTCCGAAACCCAAAAATACACTTTCACAAATAAAATCATTATTGGGTGTCATATCAACCAATTCATTTGGTACGGCAGTATAAACGCATAAATTGTAATTCAATGCTTGTTGACCCGGAAGAAATTCCATTTTGTCATGAATTAACCCGAGGTTCAATGTTATGCTTTCACCAGGTGAAAGATCTAAATTGGTAAATAAGCTATCGTAATAATTTTCACCACATGAATAATTCAAAGGAGCTCCATGTGCATGAAGTATTTTGCAATCTTGTATTGTTGTAGTTCCAAAATTCTTTAATACCACATCGCCCCATATTTTAACAATATACTGACTATTTGGACCTGCAATTACTTGAACATCAGTTACTGTAATACCTGTTAAACTAGCATCTGAATGTGAAACGTTGACGGAATTACTCGAATTTAAAGCATAGTCTCTTAAACGAAGCGCAAAATCATTGTAAAGACCAGAAGCCTCTGCAAGGGAAAGGTGAACATTTTGTTCAAAGTCCATTGGGCTAGATGTATTATGGCTGCAGCTTATTGTTTGTGCTTGATAATTACTTAGATTATGTGGTAGTGATAAAACATGAATGTTATTCATATCCTCTGCTAAACAGCTCACCTGCTGCGCATTTACTTTAAGTCTTGAAAAGTCATTGTAACCATTTATTGATGAGGTAGAAATTAAATTTAAACCTGAACCATAAAGATAAATTTGATCAAATGTTAAAATGTAAATGGAATCATTATATACTGCTAGTTCCTTAATATTGTTTGGTACATTTTGTGAATTTAAAAAGTTGCCTTGACTATTATATAAGAAAATGCTTTGTGCATCTGCGGCAATGAAATTACCGTTTGTCAGGTAACCATTCTTATATGAAATTGGACTTTGATCACCAATGCTGTCAATGGTTTGACCTAAATTATCCAAACGTAAAAATCCTGAAAAAACATTTGGAGAAAAATAATTCAATCCAATGGTTTCATCGTGATGAATGGTGAGCCCCTGTAATTGACTTGATTCCCATCCAGGGCTATCCCACTCACGCATCCAAGTTAGATTTCCGCTAGCATCGAATTTTTGCAAAACCCATCTAAGGTCAGATATTTGATTGCAAAATAACATGTTGTAGGATAATAAATAAAAAGAACCATCCTCACTAATTTCAATTTCGGTAGGAATGCAGTTATAGTAGCCATAGTCCGGTGTTTCAATTTGCCAAATTTGATTGCCATTTAAATCCAATTTTGTCACAAATACGTCAATGTCATATACGCCAGATTCACTTGAATATACAATATATGTTACTGAATCAGATGTTCTTACAATTTGATTACTCAAGGCGGATTCTGGTAGCAAGCCTTTTTCAAAATTGAGCCCTTGTGAAAAAATAATACTTGTGAAAAGGCAATTCAGAAATAGCAGAATAGCACGCATAGCAAAGGTTTTAGGAGTCAAATATAAATTATAAAACTATAAAGTTAACCCTGTCTTCAATAAAAAGACTTAAAAAATCACATTACATTTCTTTCCCTTATAATTTTATAGACCCTCCAAGTAAGAAAGATATTGGCCAGGATTACAGCAATTACCACATAACCTAAAATATCGAAACGCTCTAATGGACTTAGACTGTTCTTTTGTGTTACAATCATTCCACCAATCATTGCAGCAACACCTCCTGCCAATTGTTGTAATGATGAATTGATACTCATAAATGCTCCACGGTCTTTAGCTTCAGGTAAAGAAGCGGTAAGCGCTTGAGAAGGAACCATTCTTGCCATAATTCCCAACATCATAAAAATATTGACTACAATAAGAACGAATAAAGAAACTTGAGGCAATTGGGTGTAAAAAATTATAGAAACAACCATGAGTAACGAAGCCATTAGAAACACAGTATACTTATTGATGCGATCACTCAAAATACCTATCATTGGCATCATTGCAAAAACACTAACCCCCACAATCATAAACATCAGTGGCAAATCGGATTGACTTATTCCAATATTGTTTACAGAATAGGCACTGCCCCATGGCATCATAAGATACCCTCCTAAAGACATAAAAGCTGTTGCTAAAAAACCTACGCGGTATTGCTTATTGCTCATCGTATTCCATAAATGTTTTAGAGGATTATCCCTTTGCAGCTTTACATGTTCATTAATTGGTTTCAGCACGAGAACGGCTGTTAATAATATAACAATTGCAAGTCCAACAATTAGAAAAAATGGTGCCTTCCAATCCCAAACATTGGCCATGTACAAACTAATTGGAATACCTAATATTTGACTTATTCCGAATCCCATTTGTAAGAATCCCATCACACGTCCTCTATGATTGAAGTCGAACAAATCTGCAACAATGGCCAATGAAATCGAGGAAATTACACCACCAAAAATTCCTGTAATTATTCTGGCAAACACAAGGAAAGTATAGGATGTGGATAATCCGCAAAGCAATGTGCCAATGATAAAACCACTGTAAAAGAAAACCAATAGCTTTTTGCGATCAAATTTATCTGCAAAACTAGCGGTAAGGAATCCTGAAACACCAGCAGATATTGCGTAACTTGATACGACCAATCCAAATTGTGATGGCGTTATCTTTAAATCTTTAATCAATAAATCTCCCAAT
>CANJNE010000058.1 GCA_947475275.1 Flavobacteriales bacterium
AATTTGAACTGTATATGTTCCAGCGAAAACACCAGTTACGGTTTGCTGAGTAGATCCCAATGTAGGCCAGTTATAAGTAAAAGGTGCTGAACCTTGCCCTGGAGTTGCTGTAACTGTACCAATTCCTGATGAACAAATATCTGGTGTTGACGTAGCCGTTACTGTTGCCGATACTCTAGTAAGCCATGTTGTGTCGCTTGTAACTGAACCAACACCAACTCCACATGCCGATCCTGTTAAATAATAGCCGGTTGTTCCTGGTGGCACTGTAGTTACATTTAGAACTCCATTGTTATAAGGGAATGTTTGTCCTAAAGTGTTTGCCCATTGATAAGTTCCAGTAGGACTTGATATCATTTGATAAGGAATGGTAGTGATGGTGTAATTATTCGTATTTGTTGGAGTGGTAGGTGTAAATCTTCTTGCATCTTGCAGTGCCGACCATTGGGTGTTATTTCTTCCTGGAGTAATATGAGCCGCCGTAGCATTATTTTTTTCGGTTCCCTGAATAGCCAAACCTCCATTCCATGTTGCGCCAATTGGTTTGTTTCCTATATGGTATTCTATGTTGTTTGAACCTTCAAATAAAAGTAAACCCATATAATTACACTGTCCAGTACTAAACATGGCAACATTTTCATAAAGCACCACAAAAACACGGTTTGGTGCTGTACCAATGGTTTGGTATTTTATAGTTCCGCCCATTCCAGGATTCATATCCTGGTAGCATAACATTGCAGTATTATATGCTGATGTCAATGCGGTAGTTGGAAGAGGAGGGACACCAGAAAGAGCCCACGGACAATAACCATTTGCATTAGCCAAATTAAACGATACTAAACCGTTAGAACCAATAACACATTGTGTGTAATTGGCACCATAAAAATTGAACGTAAAACCAACGTTAACAACCCCAGACCAAACATCATCACTCAAGGTGACTGTTGTCGGAGCATTTAAATTTATTCCCGCTGAACCAATCCCGCTGCTACCTGCACAATTTGTTATCACTACTGTTTGGCCTTGACAGACAGTTGCGTCCTGACCCAGGCACAAATTAACTGGCGGATAGGTTTGAGCGTTCAAATTTGAAATTAAGGAAACACTTGTTCCTAATAAGAGTAGTATATTTTTTAAATTCATATTTAAGAATTTCACAATCACTTTGACGCGCTAATTTAATTAAAGTTGTCTCAAGATGAAGAAATTTTTAATTCTCTTTTTTCAAAGGCATGTTATTAACTTTTCAAAACATCCAAATGTTGATTTTTTTCCTGTATATCAAATCTTGAAAATTTAGTTACTTTTGACGCGTTGATCTTAAATTATTTATAAAATGTCAAGCAAATATCAAGTAGAAATTGATGCTTTTATGGAAAGGGTTAAGGCTATCCATGGGCATGAAAAAGAATTTATTCAAGCAGTTCATGAAGTTGCAGAGGCTGTGATTCCTGTTATTGAAGAAACGCCAAAGTACAAACAAGCGAAAATATTAGATCGTATTGTGGAGCCGGAAAGAACAATCATCTTCAGAGTTCCTTGGCTTGATGATAAAGGAGATGTTCAGGTAAATCGAGGATATCGGGTTGAATTCAACTCTGCTATTGGGCCCTACAAAGGAGGATTAAGATTTCACCCATCTGTTAATTTATCTATTTTGAAGTTTTTAGGTTTCGAACAAATTTTTAAAAACTCGCTTACAACCTTGCCAATGGGAGGTGGTAAAGGTGGTTCTGATTTCGATCCAAAAGGAAAATCTGATAATGAAGTAATGAAATTTTGTCAGTCATTTATGACAGAATTATCTCGTCATATTGGAGCTGACACAGATGTTCCAGCCGGTGACATAGGTGTAGGCGGCAGAGAAATTGGATATATGTTCGGTCAATATAAAAGAATCCGAAATGAATTTACAGGGGTATTAACAGGAAAAGCAAGAAATTGGGGAGGTTCATTAATCCGTCCTGAAGCTACTGGATACGGTACTGTTTACTTCGCTAAAGAAATGTTGGCTACAATAAACGATTCTTTTAATGGCAAGACTGTCGCTGTTTCTGGATCTGGGAATGTTGCCCAATATGCGTGCGAAAAAGCGACCCAACTTGGTGCTAAAGTCGTTACATTATCTGATTCTGAAGGTTATATTTATGACGCTGATGGCATCGATATGGATAAATTAGCTTTCGTAATGGATCTGAAGAATTTAAAAAGAGGTAGAATTTCTGAATATGTAAATAAGTACCCTAACGCAAAATTTGTTGCTGGTAAACGTCCTTGGGCTGAGAAAGTGGATATCGCACTTCCATGCGCAACCCAAAATGAATTGAATGGTGAGGAAGCAAAATCTTTAATCGCTAATGGAGTTAAATGTGTCGCTGAAGGTGCAAATATGCCAAGTACCCCTGAAGCAATTACTGCTTTTCAAGACGCAAAAGTTTTATTCTCCCCTGGAAAAGCTTCAAATGCAGGTGGTGTTGCTACTTCAGGTTTAGAAATGTCTCAAAATTCTCTTAGATTATCCTGGTCTGCTGAAGAGGTCGATCAAAAACTTCACGGAATTATGGTTTCAATTCATGAAGCTTGTGTCAAATACGGAAAAGATGAGGATGGTCACATTGACTACGTTAAAGGTGCAAATATCGCCGGATTTGTTAAAGTTGCTGACTCTATGATTGATCAAGGATTGGTATAATAAATTTTTAAATATTTCAATTAGGGTCGGTCTTAGGTCGACCCTTTTTTATAGTTTTAAAGTGTAAAAGATTATTGCAATGTCAGAATTGAAGCAAAGGTATATTGAATACATCAGAGACGGTTTTTCAGATAATGAATTGTTAGAAATTTATAAAGCCATTCTAAAGCCAAGAATGATTGAAGAAAAAATGCTAATTCTTCTTCGTCAAGGTAAGATTACAAAGTGGTTTTCTGGTTGGGGACAAGAAGCGATATCCGTAGGATGTACATTAGCTATGGATAACTCGGAGTACATCCTTCCTATGCACAGAAATCTTGGGGTTTTTACTACTAGAGAAATACCGCTTGATCGTTTATTTGCGCAATTTCAAGGTAAAATGTCCGGTTTTACCAAAGGGCGTGATAGATCTTTTCATTTTGGCACCCAAGAATATAAATTGGTTGGGATGATTTCACATCTTGGTCCACAACTTGGAATTGCAGATGGAATTGCATTGGCCGCAAAACTGAAAAATGAACAAAAATCCACCTTGGTGTTTTCCGGTGATGGAGGAGCCTCTGAAGGAGACTTTCATGAGGCATTAAATGTTGCAGCTGTTTGGGATTTACCTGTAGTTTTTGCTATTGAGAATAATTGTTGGGGACTTTCAACTCCGTCTATTGAACAATTTAGATGCAAACAATTTATAGATAAGGGTATCGGATACGGAATGAATGCTATTCAAGTGAATGGAAACAATATTCTCGAAGTAATAGGTGCTCTAAGAAAAATAAATGAAGAAATTCGCAAAAATCCAAAGCCATATTTGCTTGAATTAATGACATTTAGAATGAGAGGTCATGAAGAGGCTTCCGGTACTAAATATTATCCAGAAGGAATTCAAGATGAATGGATGAAACAAGATCCCGTTTTGAATTATGAACTTTTTCTGAAAGATTTAGGTGTTTTGGATGAGTCAACAGAATTACAAATCAAAGTGAATTTTAAACATGAAATTCAAACTTCTTTTGATAAGGCGAATGCTGAACCTTCCATTTCACCATCAATAGAGACAGAAATTAATGATGTTTATGCACCATATAATTATGAAATTAAAGAGCCTTTTGGTGATAAATCTGAAAAGCGTTTTATTGATGCCATTCAAGATGCGTTAAAACAATCTTTGAACAAATATCCTGAATTGGTAATTATGGGTCAAGACATCGCAGAATATGGTGGTGCTTTCAAAGTCACTGAAGGTTTTGTTGAAGAATTTGGTAAAAATCGCATAAGAAATACCCCTTTATGTGAATCCGCTATTGTTGGAGCAGGGTTGGGGCTTTCTATTGCCGGAATGAAAGCGGTTATTGAAATGCAATTTGCTGATTTTGTTACTTGTGGATTCAATCAAATTGTAAATAATTTAGCCAAAATTCATTGGAGATGGGGGCAAAATGCCGATGTTGTTGTTCGAATGCCAACAGGTGCAGGTACTGCAGCAGGCCCATTTCATTCTCAAAGCAATGAAGCATGGTTCTTTCATACTCCAGGTTTGAAAGTGGTTTATCCTTCTTCACCATTCGAGGCAAAAGGACTTCTCAATGCATCAATTGAAGACCCAAATCCAGTTATGTTTTTTGAACATAAATTCCTCTACAGAAGTATTAAGGAAGAAATACCAAATGAATATTATACAATTGAAATTGGAAAGGCGAAGGTTGTTCAAGAAGGAAAGGACTTAACCATTATTACCTATGGTTTAGGTGTTCATTGGGCTCTCGAATGTTTAGATAACTTTAACGATTTGTCAATTGAGATTATTGATCTTAGAACTTTGCTTCCATTAGATGAGAATACAATTTATCAATCTGTAAAGAAAACTGGAAAGGTAATAGTGCTTCACGAAGATTGTCTCACTGGAGGTATAGGCGGGGAATTGGTTGCATTAATCAATGAAAATTGTTTTGAATATTTGGATGCACCAATAAGAAGAGTTGCCTCCTTAGACACTGCAGTTCCTTTTGCTGTTGATCTTGAAAATCAATTTTTACCGAAAAAAAGATTACAAGATTCTATTGTAAATTTAATGAATTATTAGATTTAATACTCCTGATTAATCGTATACAAGCTCGTAACCTGGATATTTTTTCGAATCATATACGAATTTAGAATCTTCAACAGTTGGATTTGAAGTAAACTTTGTAACTGTGTATGTCATAACGGTTCCATCGTTTGCCTTCATAACAGCCTTCTTTAATTCGCTAGAAGATTTGGTAATATATAAAACAATGGTATGGTAGTCTGTATCATTACCATCTTTTGGATATAGATTTATTACATGAACTGCAACGTCATTTAATGTTGATTCCTTATCATATTTGTTTTTAAATCCGGTTTCCCATAATGTCATTAACTTCTTTGGATTCATGTTTTCACTTTCATCGTCATCGGCATCAGTAACATAGGTGGTTTTTTCATCCTTTATTATTGTCCAAGTCTTTGTTCCATTAGAAATAATAGTATTTTCACCATAGGATGCATAGAATTTTTGACCTTTAACCCAACCTTTTCCGGTCTCAGAAAAGTTTGTACCATTTTCAGTGTTCTTTACACTTGCGCTGAATTCAATATAAAAAGCAGTCATATCCTCAATCTTAGAAGACATGCTTTCTAAAATTGTTTCCGCTTTGCTGTCTTGCCCAAAGGAAAAAACAGAAACAAAAATAAATCCGAATAATAAATATTTCATTGTTTACTAATTTTCGCTGCAAATATCAGAAATTATGCCAAATAGAATTAAAAAAAAATAAAATTATTTAAACGTTTTGAGAATAGTGTTAAGAAGAGCTTTGTCTATTTTGTGCTCGCCTTCAAAATGAATAATCTCAAATCCTAAATCAAAATATTGATCAATAACCATTTGTTTTTGTAAATCAGAAAAATAAGGGTCTTTCCGTCCTATTACGAAAAAGTTTTTGTCAGGAATAACATCTTTAATTGATTCAAATTCAATGTCATCAGATATCGAACTTCCCCATGAAATATAAGATTGGAATAGTGAAGGTTTATGCATCAGCCAACGCAATCCTGTTGAGGCACCTTGAGAAAATCCAATCAAAATTTTTGTTTTGAATAAATGGCATTCTTCGGATTCATATAGTTTGTTTAGAAAATTCATATTGTCCTCAATGTCTATTAATCGATCTTCTTTTGTCATCCAAGATGCTCCAACTCTTCCGCTTGTTCCAGAATTATAAAATCTATGCAATCCCTCTGGAATAATGATATAGTAGTTTTTATCAAGTTCATTAAAGTTTCGTGAGAAAAAAGTAGCCAATTGACCATATCCATGAAGAGCAATGATTAATATGTTGGCCAAATCTTTATTTCCAATGGTTATATATCTAGCCGTTTTTTCAATTTTTATATATTGATTTTCCAATTGTTTTTTAATTTTGAGTGTGATACGTTTTATACGATTTACATTACTTTCAATATTTCTCTGGTTAATTGCTGGTCAAATAATTGTTTTTCATTTCGAACATGCCAATGTAAAGCATAAAGTTAAGCAAATGTTGAAGGGTAGTGTTCCCGAAAATCAACTTGTTACATTTCAATTTAATCAAAACGAATATCAATCGTTGAATTGGATCAAATCTCATGAATTCAAATATCAAAATCATTTATTTGATGTCATCAAAAAAGAAATCCTTCCAAATGGAACAATTGAATTAAAATGCATATCTGATAATCAGGAAACTAAATTGTTTGAAAAATTAAATCAAACAGTTGCAATTAAAATGGCTAATAAGGAGGACGGACCATTTTCAGGTTGGTTCAAATTACTCAAAATCCCTTTTCTCGTTTTGGAATATAAACAGTGTAATAAATTTGATATTATTGAGCGTAAAGTTGAATATTTTAAATATCATTTCAAACTCAAGGCTTACAAGGTTATACCTGATTCTCCACCTCCAAATAAATACTGTTTTTAAGAAAACCTAATTTAACCCTGTATAGGGCAATTTATTAATTAAAAATAGTAACAATGAAAAATGCAATAATGCTTTTGGCATTGTTTTGCTGTGTTTATAATGCGCATGGTCAAACAATACAAATCAAAATATACGATCAAATTTCATTACAACCTATTTCATGGGTTTATTTGTCTTTTGATATGAATTCCAAGCCATTTATTTACTCAAATGATGATGGCGAAATTTCGATTGATATAAATGAATTGAAGAAACATGATTTATTTTATTTCTATCACCCCCATTATAAAAGTCAACAATTGAATTTGAATCAATTAATTGATTTGAATTATAATGTTTTGATGACTGAAAATGTCAATTCATTAGATGAAATAGTTGTTTCTGCCAGCAAGTTTAATGAGAAAAAATCTGATGTTGCTCAAAAGATACAAGTTATTAGATCCTCTGAAATAAATTATATGAATCAATCTTCAACGGCAGATGTTATAGCAAACACTGGGAATATCATGGTTCAAAAAAGTCAATTAGGTGGTGGAAGTCCAATCATTCGAGGTTTTGAGACCAATAAAGTGTTACTTGTAATTGATGGTGTTAGAATGAACAACGCAATATATAGAGGTGGTCACTTGCAAAACATTCTAACCTTGGATAATGCCATTATGGATAGGGTAGAAGTAGTATATGGACCAGGATCAGTAGTATATGGTTCTGATGCCCTTGGTGGAGTGATGTCGTTTACAACAAAAGACCCTTCTTTATCTTCTGATGATAATTTATTGGTAAAAGGTGGTGCATATACACGCTACATGTCTGCTGTGTCTGGTTATGCTGCCCATGCAGATGTATCAGTAGGTTCCAGAAAATTTGGTTCACTTACTTCCTTCACGTTCTCAAATTTTGGGGATCTTCAACAAGGTGCTAATCGTGAACCTTTTGTTGGGGATTTTGGGTCGAGACCTTGGTATGTTGAACGAATTGGCGAAAAGGATTCCATGTTTGTTAATGCTGATACCAATTTACAGGTTGGTTCTGGTTACAGTCAATACGATTTTCTGCAAAAGTTTACATTTGTTCCGAATAGTAAGATAAAACACACACTTAATTTTCAGTTTTCGAATTCATCTAATGTGGATCGATACGATCGTTTGACTTTATTGAGTGGTTCAAAACCAAAATTTGCAGAATGGTATTACGGACCTCAGAAAAGGCTTTTTGGTTCCTATAGTTTAAATCTTTCTGGTTCCAATTTGTTTTACGATAATGCAAAATTAATTTTAGCGTATGCACAAATAGAAGAAAGTCGAATTGATAGAAAATTTAATCAAGACTCAAGAAACAGTAGAATTGAAAACCTTGATATTTTTAGTTTGAATATTGATCTGGCAAAATATAAAGGAAATCACGAGTTTCGATATGGTATAGAAGGATGGTACAATGGTGTTGTATCTTCAGCATTCAGCGAAGACATCATTACAGGTGTAATATCATCTCTTGATACGAGATATGCCTCAGGCGGTGCTTCAATGAAGTCTCTCGCGCTGTATGCAACACACACCTGGGAAATAAATGACAAATTTATTCTTAATGACGGTTTACGCTTTTCAAATGTGGGACTCAATGCAAGATTTACTGATACGACCTTTTTTAAATTCCCTTTTTCTGAAGCTAATCAGAATAATTCAGCCCTTAATGGAAACCTAGGCTTGATTTACAGTCCAGATTCCAGTTTTAGATTAACGGGTTTAATTTCAACCGGTTTTAGAGCTCCAAATGTTGACGATTTAAGTAAGGTTTTTGAATCGACACCAGGAAATATAATTATTCCCAATGACAATCTCAAACCTGAGTATACTTACAACGCAGAATTGGGTATGAGTACAATTTTAAACTCTTGGTTAACACTTCAGGCTACTGGATATTACAGTTTATATAGAAACGCAATAACTGTTGGGAATGCGCAATTCAACGGAAAAGATTCCATTGAATATGAGGGTGTTATGAGTAAGGTAGTGTCGGCTGTTAATGCTAGAAATGCCTATTTATATGGTTTGGAATTGGCTATGAATTCGAGTATAAACAAGAATATTTCAATTTACGGAACGTTTAATTATACCTATGCCCGTATTGTTACAGATACCACAGCTATTCCATTAGATCATATTCCTCCAACTTTTGGTAAACTTGGATTGCAAATAAGTGAAAAAGGTTTTAGAGGCGATTTATTTGTTCAATATAGCGGTTGGAAAAGAATTGAAGATTATAATCCTTTTGGAGAGGATAATCAGGCATATGCGCTTCCAGAGGGAATGCCTTCTTGGTACACAGTTAATTTGAGAATAGGTTATCAATTCAACAAGTTCATAAACTTACAGGTTGCCTGTGAAAACATATTGGATAAAAACTATAGGGTTTTTGCATCAAATATAAGTGCTCCAGGAAGAAACTTTATTGTAACACTTCGCGGAAATTTTTAATTCATGACGAGAGAAGATAGCGTCAATATGGCGCTATCTTGTCATGTAAATACCTGTTTCTGGATGGTAAAAAAATCGTTTGAAAATTTCTTTTGTTTTCGTAATTTTTGGTTCGAAGGTAAACTTATCAAATGTTCCAGAAGGATTCTCTAATTTGGAGTTGTAAACGATTATATCTTTTGCTAAGCTTAATGTGCCTGTGCCAAACTCAAAATAGTAGGCTTCATTTTTTTCTTTCCCTAAACCATCAAAATTCTTCCATTGAAAAATTCTTGAAAGTTGATTGTTCTTAATTGTATAGAAATCTTTATAAGAAGCATTCAAAATCCTGAAGTCGATTAAAACATCTTTATATTTTTGAGAACTAATATTTTCGAAAGATACCCTTAAAGGAGAAAGTGGCGTTGAACGAATTACTGTCTCATTCGTTATTTTTTTAGAAGCACCGTCATAGAGTAAAACATAATTATAATCTCCCATAAAACCAATTTGGGCAAGTTGTGCAGGATTGGCTGCTTTAACAGCTTTTTTCTTAGCAAATTCCAATAGGTTAAGGGTAATTATAGCATCATCGCTATTATCATCATTTAATTTTTCACGGTAGTATTGGGTATTGATTTTTATTGAGGTATCTAAATTCAGTCCGAGCTGAATGTAATTGTTGACATATTTTTTGAAATCCTCCTCAAAATTCAATGAATTAGGTTTGGGTGACATGCTTTCTAATAATGATAGCTCCTCGTTACTAAATTTAAAATTAGAATTCAAATTGAATTCAGTTTGAACGGAATCTTTCGACTCCTTACTTAGTATTTCAGTTGAACTTTTTTTATCTGCTGAATTTTTCTCATTATCACATCCAGTGAGGATAAGAAAAATAACAATTCCAATAAATAATTTATTTAGCATTTAAGAGTCTCTTTTTGGTAAAATTATTCATTTTCAACCTTACTTTTATGTTATGAATTTTATAATTGAGAAATCTTGGAAAGAAATTTTAGATGAAGAATTCGAAAAAGACTATTTCAAATCTTTATTTGCATTTCTGGAGACTGAATACCAACTGAACCCAACAAAAATATTTCCTGATCAGAAAGAGATTTTTAATGCATTTAATTTATGTCCTTTCAATCAAGTTAAAGTTGTAATAATTGGTCAAGATCCATATCCAACCAAAGGTCATGCTCATGGATTATGCTTTTCTGTAAATAAGAATGTTCGGCCTTTACCCAAAAGTTTGAAGAATATAATTATCGAATTGAAAGAGGATTTGGGAATAAATAAATGTGAGAATGGCTGTTTAACTGATTGGGCGAAGCAAGGTGTTTTGCTATTAAATACAGTATTGACAGTTGAACAAGGAAAACCACAAAGCCATTATGCCATGGGATGGGAATCATTCTCTGATGCTGTAATTCAAAAATTAAATGAAAACAAATCAAATTTGGTATTTATACTTTGGGGTTCCAATGCAGCCAAAAAGGCTGGTTTAATAAATGCTGAGAACAATTTAATTTTAACAGCCCCTCATCCGTCACCATTATCTTCTTACAGAGGATTTTTCGGTTGTAAGCATTTTTCAAAAACAAATGTTTATTTGCTGCAAAAAGGAATTTCCGCGATAGCTTGGTGATATCTTTAAAAAATCACTTCATTTTTATACCTTTGTCAACAATGAATTTGAAAAATGATTTAATTCTTAGGGCCGCTAGAGGTGAAGAACTCGAGCGCTATCCAGTTTGGTTGATGCGACAGGCAGGAAGAATTCTTCCTGAGTATCGTTCAGTTCGAGCATCATTGAGTGGATTTAAAGAATTAGTTGAAACACCGGAACGTGCGGCTGAAGTAACCATTCAACCAGTGGATATTCTTGACGTTGATGCAGCTATAATTTTTTCAGATATTCTGGTTGTACCAGAGGCAATGGGCTTACCTTATGAAATGATTGAAAAATCAGGTCCTTACTTTAAAAACGTTGTTAGAAATGAAAACGATTTAATTAAAGTTGAGTTTCAATTTGATGTAGAGGATCGACTTTCATATGTTTTTGAAGCAATTAAAATTGCCAACAAAGAACTTGGTGGTCGAGTTCCTTTGATTGGATTTGCAGGTGCACCTTGGACTATACTTTGCTATATGGTAGAAGGGAGAGGCTCCAAAACCTTCTCTGAATCAAGAAAACTTTTGTATACCAATCCTATTTTGGCACATGAGTTGCTAAACCGTATCTCGTTGGTAACAATTGCATATCTGAAACAACAAATTAAAGCTGGAGCGCACATGGTACAAATATTCGATTCTTGGGCTGGAATTTTAGGAGCGGACCAATACAGAGAATTTGGGTTGAAGTACATAGAAAAAATTGTTGATTCAATTAAGGACGTTCCAGTAACAGTTTTTTCAAAAGGCGCAATTTCTTCCCTCAACGAGATTTGTGAATTAAATTGTAATACTGTTGGATTGGACTGGAATATGAATATTTCAAAAGTTCGCGAAATGATAGGTGAAACTAAAACTATTCAAGGTAATTTGGATCCTTGCGCGCTTTATGGTTCGCATTCTGAAATTGAACAGTCAACAATAAGTTT
This sequence comes from Flavobacteriales bacterium, assembly GCA_947475275.1. Taxonomy (GTDB): domain Bacteria; phylum Bacteroidota; class Bacteroidia; order Flavobacteriales_D; family Crocinitomicaceae; genus M0103. The sequence continues at coordinate 11,732 of CANJNE010000058.1, forward strand.
AATGAATTCATTCTCAAGTAAAAGACATATTGTAAATTTGGGTCATGGTGTGTATCCAGATATTGATCCAGAAAAGGTGAAAACTTTTATTAAAACCGTTAAAAACTATGAATTACACTTTTAAAAACATGAAGTCAAAAATATTAATTTTTAGCTTCTTTTTCATGGGGTTCGTATACTCTCAAAATGATTTGAATTATGTTCAAAATCCAAGTTTTGAAACTGTTGCAGGAAAGCAGAAAAAGCTTGGTAATATAGATAAATCCACTGGTTGGGGATCGGCTACAGGTACGCCGGCAGATTTATTTGTTGGTGGAGAAAAAATACCTGATTTGTCAGCTCCGACCAATCTCTACGGAAAACAAGACGCAAAAGATGGTAGTAATTATGCAGGAATTGTTGCATTTTCATACAATAATAAGGTTCCAAGAACATATATTTATTCTGAATTGAATAAGGAACTAAAAAAAGGCAGTCGATACTGTGTTAAGTATTATGTTGTATTGGCTGAAGCTTCAAAATATTATTGTAATAATGTAGGTGCACTATTTACTAAAGAGCCCGTAGATGCTGCTGCCTCTCAAGTCCTAAATACTGGTAAATCTGGAGGCGTTGTTTTGCATTCCAACAACAAAATGGAAGATTTTAATTCCAATTTTGACTGGAAACAAGTTTGTGGTACTTACGTTGCGAAAGGAAATGAAAAGTATATTGTAATCGGAAATTTTTCTGATGAGGCAGATACAGAGTGGGAAAAGAATAATATTAAAAATTCAGACTTTACGCCTGTAGTTGCTGCTTATTACTACATTGACAACATATCTGTAGAAGCATTAGAAAATGGCGAAGAGTGCGATTGTATGGTAGCCGAAAAAGAGGTTTTTTCAAAAACACTATATAAATATTCTCCTACAATTGATGAAAAAATGACTGTTAATCAACAAATTGAGGTACAAAGAACATATTATACATTTGGAGAATCAGAGATTACTTCTGATCAATCACCTGCGTTAGATTTTATTGTTGAAAAAATGAAAGCCAATGGATCATTAAAACTGGAAATTCAGGGGCATAGTGATGCTATTGAAGATAGTGTTGGTGTATACAAAACAGAATATTCAAACATGGCAACAAATAGAATCAATGCGGCAATAAACTATTTGACAACAAATGGAATTGATGAATCACGCATCATATCAATGCCAATGGATAGTACGGAACCTAGTGAAGAAATTTTTGAATCTGATGAAGAAGATACAAAAATGGCTAAATCCAGAAGGTTAACTTTTAAAGTAAGATAATTAAGATTTTAATATGATTTTATTTGGGGGCTGCGGTCCCCATTTTTTTTAAAATAATTTCAGTTTTTGATAAACTTCATGTGTTGGGAGTCCAACGATATTCGTGTAAGAACCTTCTAGGCATTCTATGAATGCATATCCAATCCATTCCTGAATTCCATATGACCCAGCTTTATCGAGTGGATTACATTCATTGATGTACTTTTGTGCATCAAATGTTGTAAAATTTGAGAATTTAACTTTAGATAACACATCAAAAGTGTATGATTTATCTAGAGATCCAATAACAACACCAGTTATTACTTCATGCCAATTTCCAGATAAATTCATTAACATATCAAGCGCTTCCAAATTATTGGTGGGTTTTCCCAATATTTTATTTTCAAAAACTACAACAGTATCTGCGCATATCAACACTTGATTCTCTAGTAAACTTTCCTTTAGCGAATAGAATTTTTTTTCTGCTATGAATAGCGGGACATTTCTCATCGAAAGCTCTACCGGGTAAGTTTCTTCTACATCAGGTTTTATAATGTCAAAAGAATAACCAAGTGCATTTAATAATTCTTTGCGGCGCGGAGAAGAGGATCCTAAAATTAGTTGAATCATAAAAATTAAATAATATAAAAACTACTTAGACCAGCTATTAGAGTAATTTTTATAACATTATTGTAAAAATGAAGATTATTGAAATCTTGAAAAAGAATAAAAATAACGAGGAATAAATTAATAAGTCCGGATAAAATTATAGGTAAGAATATTAGGGATTCTTGTTTAAATAATTGAATTGAATCCGTTAATGATAATTCAACAATAGTTGATATTGGTAATACTAAAAGAAGGCATAAGCAAATTAATTTGGTGATTTTCTTGCCAAAATAAATCGGAATAGATTCAACATGAATTAATTTATCACCTTCAACGTCTTCTGCATCTTTTATGATTTCACGAACAAGATTTTGTATAAAAGCTATTGCGGCAAAAACATATACAATGAATAGTTCCTGATTTTTAAAGGGAAATATTTCATTTAAATAAATCGCGGTTAATATAGGTACCAAGCCTGTTAATAAAGCAATTGCTAAATTTCCAATAAAAAGCTTTTTCTTCAGATACCAACTATAAAACCATAGAATATTTATAGCAATAAATGGAAAAAGAATTAATAAGGAATTTTTAAAAATTACACTTAAATATATGCAGATAAAAAATGAAAGTGTATTAAATGAGAGATGTAAAACGATAGCCCATCTGCGCTTTATTTGTTTGGAAACAATGAGTCGATTAGGTTTATTTATCTTATCTGCTTTAATGTCAAAATAATCGTTGATTATATTTCCTGCTGCCGTAATAAGTAGGGTAGATAAGGTAAAAAGAAAAAAATTAAAGTTCAGAATATGATATAGCTCAAGGTTGTTAATTCTTGCGTGAAATAAGGCAACCCCAAGCATAGTTGCCAAAACAATTAAAAGATTTGAAAAGCGCACAAGGCGCAAAAAACTGATCATTTCTTAATTATTTTGTACTCAGTTCTTCTATTTGATTGATGCGCTTTTTCTTTTTCGGATTCACCCGATAATTTACCAATTTCAGCATCAGTAATTTTCGGTTTGGTCTCACCATATCCTTTAAATGTTAATCTTTTGCTATCAATTCCTTTTTCGATAAGATAACTGTATACGGATTTTGCTCTTGCTTCAGAAAGTAAAAGGTTCTCTTTATCATCACCTCTAGTATCTGTATGTCCGGAAATTTCAATGTTAATATCGTCGTTTTTATTTAGGAAATCATTCAATTTATTTAACTCAATATAGGATTCTGTTCTTAATGTTGATTTGCCAAAATCGAAAAATACATTCGCTAATTCTACCGGAATATCTGAAGATTCAGGAACTAATGGGACGTCCATGTGAACGCTATTTACACTATCAGGGCTTGTCATATCAAAATTCTCTGAGAAGAATAAATATCCAGGATAG
>CANJNE010000059.1 GCA_947475275.1 Flavobacteriales bacterium
CATTATCTACCTTTGCCAAAACTTGTCCTGCACTTACGTAATCTCCTTCTTTAACTGACATTTGCATAATTTTACCACTTGCATCTGAACCAATAGAATTTTGCCTGATTGGTTCAAATGTTCCCATAAAACTTAATGCATTGTCAAAACTGTGCATTCCTGGAACAGTGTCCTCTACTAATATTGGAGCCGAGGTATCATGTATGTATATTTTTCCAGCAACTTTTTCTTTGTTAGACAATAATTTAACAACAATTAATGCGATTAATCCAATTGAAATCGCAGAAATAATGAGGATTCTTTTCATTTTTGATTTGTTTTTTTTTATTCTATTTTAATTCACCGATTGATCTGATATATTCCAATTCTGCTTGTCTAAGTAACAAATAAGAAGAAATGAGATTTGCTTGAGCTTCTTGTAATCCATTGTCAGCAAGAATTAAATCATTTGATCCAATTAAACCCTGCTTTAGCTTTAATGCCGTTAATTCATAAATACTTTGTGCCAATGCTAACTTTTCTTTAGAAAGGCTCAGTGCCTTGCTATTCAGTTCAATTTGCCTTTTAGCATTTCTTGTTCTCAATTCTAGCTGTTGCGAAACATAATCTTTCTGATTTTGAATTTTTTCAGCGTTTAGTGCATTTACTTTTAATTGGTAATGTTTTTCTAAACCATCAAAAAGTGTCCAATCCAATCTTAACCCTAAAAACGCACCTTCAATTCCAACTCTAAAATCATCAGCTGGTTTCATGTTGTAATTGTAGTTGTATGCTGCATAGAAAGACAAATTAGGAAGGTAGTTCATTTTGGTCCCTTTTTTCTCCTCTAAATTCATTCGCTGTTGCGCTTCTAACAAAGCAATTTCAGGATAATAAATTTCCGAAGTATCGACCAATATCGTTTTTTCTACTATCGCATCTTGAACCAATTGAATATCTGTATCGAACGGCAAACCGATCAACAATTTTAGATAATCCTCAAGTTGAAGTATGTTGGTTGTCAAGGTATTTCTTGTATCCTCAAGTGTCATTTTACTTAAAACTAGCTTATCCACCTCGTTTTGAATCATAATTTGCTGGTTAACCAAAGCTTGCATGTTTGAAATTAAGCCATCAAGGTTAATAGCATTGCTATCAATGAAGGATACTTGCTTATATAATCCTTGCAAATTGAAAAACGTTGCTGCAACTTGTTGCTTCACATCCAACGTTGCCATTTGATCCTGAATTCTTACGATTTCATCATTAATCCTTAAGGCTGTCAATCCATAATTGAGTTGAGGATTGTATAAAATCTGATTCAATTGTAGGGTATTACTTAAATTAAATGGGACACCGAATTGAACCGTTGAAAATGTTCCTGGGGCTCCCCCAAAAAAAGCTGCCGGTACAACTTGACCTGGAATGATTGCATTGTACTTGTAATCTCCGGAATAAATCAACTTCGGGTAGCGCCCAGTAAGGTAAACTTTACGCTGTTCCTCATTAATACCTACATCCAGTGAAGAATTTTTTAAAGTTAAATTGGCCGTATCAGCCATTTTTAGGCAAGAAGCCAAATCGAGTTCCTGAGCATTTGCTTTAGTTTGCGCAAATGAAAATGAAATAAGGATTAAAAAAATTAATTTCTGCATAATCTATATTTTAGTTTTGAATAAATAATTCACCAACATTTCTATTACATGCGCCTTGTGTGCCTGCAGCAGCAAAGCATATTGTTCATTTGGAATAGGCATGATGGATTGCATAAAATTCTTCGACATTACTGGATATTGACAATTGGATAAGATTAACAGAATTACACTTGCAATATCTATTTCGATCATCTCATCTTTACTTTGGGCCAACTTCATTTGTTCGAAAATACCAGTTTCACGAACTTTGTTAAAATATTTACTTTCATCAATAGCACAATTCTCGTCCCTGTTCGTCTCATTGATAATAAAATTCGGTAATTCGGGATGCCTGGCTAAAAAATCAAATTCTTTTTCAATAAAAATGGTCAGTTTTTCGATTAAGCTTAATTCCGTTTGAAATATTTGAACCATTGACCCAATAAACTCATCTAAAGCTTCGCTGAAAATTTCCTGAAAAAGTTTATTTTTTGATCTGAAGTAGTAATTTACTAAGGCTACATTCAGACCTGCTGCTTGAGCAATTTCTCGTGAAGAACAACCTTCAAATCCTTTTGAATAAAAGACAGCTTTTGCTGCTTCCTTGATTTTCTTTTCTGTTGTTGTGTCTTTTGTCAAACCAAATGTTTTTCGCGCCGCAAATTTAAACAACTATATTAAACAAATGTTTAAAACACGGGTAGAAAAATTTATTTAACTTTTTTTTAAACTACTAAACTGCGACTTGATGTTCCCTCAATGCATCATTTAAAGATGTCTTCAAATCTGTTGATGCTTTGCGTTTTCCAATAATTAATGCACATGGAACTTGATAGGTTCCCGCAGGAAATTGTTTATCGTATGATCCTGGTATAACTACACTTCTCTCAGGAACGAAACCGATATGTTCGACAGGACTTTCACCAGTAACATCAATTATTTTTGTTGATTTGGTAAGGACTACATTAGCGCCAAGAACAGCCTCTTTGCCAACCCTAACACCCTCAACAACAATGCATCTTGAACCGATAAAGGCACCATCTTCAATAATTACTGGGGCAGCTTGAACAGGCTCCAATACGCCACCAATACCAACACCGCCACTTAGGTGAACATCTTTACCTATTTGTGCGCAAGATCCTACAGTTGCCCAGGTGTCCACCATTGTTCCTGAATCAACATATGCCCCTATATTTACATAGGAAGGCATCAATATGACTGATGGTGCAATATATGCTCCATATCTCGATACAGCAGGAGGCACAACCCGAATTCCCAACTCTTTATATCCTGTTTTCAATGCCATTTTATCATGAAATTCGAAAGGCCCAACCTCAATGGTTTCCATATTTCGAATTGGAAAATAAAGAATCACAGCCTTTTTAATCCATTCATTTACAACCCACTCTCCATTTTCACTTGGTTCAGCAACCCTTAATCGGCCTTTATCCAATTCTTCGATGATGCTAGCAATGGCATCGCGCGTCTGTTTTTCTTGTAAAAGTTCCCTGTTGTTCCAAGCTGCTTCAATTATAGATATCATGTTCAGATTTTAAACACAAATTTAATCATTCAACTAAATAAAAAAAAGCAACCTATATTTGTTGCATGAGCAATAGGATAATAGCTATCGATTTTGGTTTGAAACGTTGTGGATTGGCAATTTCTGATGAAAACAACATCATTGCAAGCCCGCTGGAAACAGTTGAATCGGATAAATTGATTTCCAAATTGCAGTCCTTGATAGAACCAAATAATATTGGAAGCATAGTTATTGGCAATCCTAAACGTCTGAACAATACAGATATGCCGATTTCACAAAACATCCAATTTCTAATTGAAAACCTTATTTCGGTATTCCCAAACGTCAAAATAGAATTGTACGATGAACGTTTTACTTCTACAATAGCTGCGCAAACACTTTATTTTGGTGGCGCAAACAGAAAACAAAAACATTCGAAAGAAAATTTAGATAAAATAAGTGCAGCAATCATCTTACAATCCTACATGACAAGAAATGGTTATTAGTAATTTTGATTTTTTCACACTTCGATTAAATACTTAAGATTAATTTTGTAAAAAAAGTATGATTTTACCAATAGTTGCATACGGTGATCCTGTCCTTAAAAAGGAAGCCCAAGAAATCGATGAGCAATTTTCAGGTTTAGATTTGTTAATTGCAGACATGTTTGAAACCATGTATTCAGCATCTGGCGTTGGCTTAGCTGCTCCTCAAATTGGCAAATCAATCAGGCTTTTTATAGTTGATGGAAGCCCTTTTGCTGAAGATGATGAAGATGAAAATGAAACTCCTGACCCAAAAGCAATAGGAATGGAGCATTTTAAAAAGGTTTTTATTAATCCCATTATTGAGGAAGAGGAAGGAGAGGAATGGGCTTTTAATGAAGGATGTTTATCCATTCCAAAAATTAGAGAAGAGGTTTATCGAAAAGAAAAAGTTCTTATTTCCTATTATGATGAAAATTTCAAATATCATAAAGAAACATTCGATGGTTATGCCGCAAGAATCATTCAACACGAATATGACCATATTGAAGGCGTTTTGTTCACAGATCATCTTTCTCCTTTAAAGCGAAGATTACTAACAAAAAGACTTCAAAATATATCGAAAGGGATTGTAGATGTGGACTATAAAATGAAATTTCCAGCGGTAAAAAAAGCACGCTAGTTAATATAGAAATCATGAGAGAAATAGGAATTATTTGGATTGTATACATCATGAGTGCGGCAACTTTAACTTTTGTTAATGCTATTGTTTCGCCAGTAACATATAGGGTTTTGGATTCGTCAAAAACAGCGTATATAAAACCCTCGAAAAATGATTTGATAAATGGAATCAAAAAAATGGAAGATTCATTAATGACTGATCTACCGAAAAATCCAACTGAACGAAATTTAGCAAGCTACGAGCTAATTGACAGGTATTTGCAATTTTTCAGGAATTATCCTGAAGATGCCTATTCTCCAGAATGTTTAGATCGTGTACAGATGATGTATACAGGTTTAAATCTTCCAAAGAGAGCTATAGTTTATGCTGATTCTTTATTGCAAGAGTATCCAAATTACAACAATAGAAAATTAGTACTTGAAAACCAAGCTAGCACTTACGACATGTTTATTCTGCCCAGAGATACAATAAAAGTAAGATACTATTATGAGAAAATTCTCAAGGAATTTCCTAACGAGAATAAATTATACAAGGATGAAATCGCATTCAGACTTAAGCACCTTAAACTAACGATCCCAGAACTTATTGAAATGAGAACAAAAACAAACATTCAATAATTATTTCAAGGCTCTGTTAACAGAGTGTTAAATAGGAATTCCGATTGTTTCAATATTCTAATTTTGTCTTATAAAATTTGAAAGCCATGAAAAAAGTTAAATTATTCTTAAGCATGCTGTTTGTAACAGCTTTATTTATTCAAAATGCGAATGCGCAAATTGTTTCTGGAGCAAAAATTGAATTTTCCAAAGAGACACACGACTACGGAACAGTAAAGTATGGTGCGGATGGAACTTGCACTTTTGATTTTACAAACACAGGTACAGAGCCATTAATCATTTCAAATGCTAAAGGTTCTTGTGGATGTACGGTTCCGGAATGGCCGAAAGAACCTATTGCACCAGGAGCAACAGGAACAATCAAAGTGAGTTACGATACCAAAAGACCAGGTGCGATAAGTAAAAGCGTAACAATTACTTGTAATGATGCAACTGAACCAACGAAAGTTATTCGTATCACGGGAAATGTTCTACCTGCGCCGGAGGGAGCTGCACCAGTTAACAACTCAGGAGCACCGTCGAACAACTAAAATGTCAAGATTTCTTTTTGCTTTTATCATTATATTTTATTCCGCCCTTGGATTTTCCCAAAGGGCGGTTTTTTTCGTAAAAAAGGCAACACATAAATTTCACAAATCAAATGAAGGCGACACACTTCAGCACACGTTCTTAATTGAAAACCATGGAGACACGGATTTAATTATCTATAATTACGAAGTTGAATGTTCTTGTACAAATGTTATTATTCATGAACAAACAATTGCTCCTGGCAATGAAAGCACATTAACATTTACCTTCAATACCGATGGAAGACCATTTTTGCAGGATCGTAAAATTCTTTTGGTTACGAACACAAAAGATAAGCAAGAGTTTTTAAGATTCAAGGTTTTTGTGAAACCTAAAAAATTAAAAGGTTAACAATGTGTTAAACTTATTCAACACAGAAAAATCAATCTTAATTTCAATAAAAATTAAATCTCAGAATTATGAAAAAATCTATTTTATCTTTAGTACTATTATTTGTTGCCTTTCTTTCTGAAAAAGTAAATGCACAAGCAGTTGGCGCATCGATTGAATTCAATAAAGAAGTTCATGACTATGGTACAATAAAAAACGGAGCTGATGGCTCTTGCACCTTTGAATTTAAAAACACTGGAGATTCTCCTTTAATTATTTCAAATGCGAAAGGTTCATGTGGTTGCACTGTTCCTGAATGGCCGAAAGAACCAATTGCTCCTGGAGCTTCAGGCGTAATCAAAGTTAATTATGACACTATGCGTACTGGAGAAATTAATAAAAGTGTAACAATAACCTCCAATGCAGTTAATGCACCTGACAAAATTGTTTTTATTAAGGGTAATATTTTAGCACCTGAAACAACACAACCTGTGAATGATACTGGTGCGCCATCAAACAATTAAGAAATATTTTATATATTGAAAAACGCCTCAAATTTGAGGCGTTTTTTATTTGTATTAACAGGTGTTTTAATATCCACGGTTCATCGCCACATCCAGTAAAAAATAAAACACAACAAACCAGTTGTATAAAATTCCTCAAACTATCATCAAAAATTCTGACCCATATTCTCATATTTCATGAGAGTTGGCGCTAGTATAGCCTGGAAAAACCTGATGCTAAACAACAATATCATTCGCCCCTAGGCATGGACTTTTATCTTAGCTTTGAAAATGGTTTTTCCTAGTACATCAAATGCATTTTGGAACTATTCCTCCATTCAGCATCATATTTACTATCAGAAAAATAGATGATTAAATCCGCATCATATTTACTATCACAAAAGTAAATTGTCTTTTTAGCATCATATTTACTTGATGCGAAATACCAAAGTCCTTTATTATCTGTAGCATCATATTTAGAATCGCATTTATAGACAACTAAATCGGCATCATATTTCGATGATGCAACATACACTTTCACATCGGCATCATATTTTGAGTCAACTGAAAAAACAGTTTGACCAAAAGATGACAAAGAAAAGAAAGTAATTAAATTAAGTAAAACAGTTCTCATAGGGTAAATCTTTTTTAGTTTTTCGGGTGATAAAGTATTATTAAATATTGTTATCAGCAATTACAATGAGTTGCTAATTTATAAAAAGAAAAGAAATTCTTTAGCTAATTGAACATCACAAACTAGGATTTTTTTTACTTCCCTCATAGAGTTCAAATAAACGGAAACTGCATTCCAAATCGCCATTGTACAATCTTATTTTCTTGCTCGGCTTCAACCCAATGGATTTAAAACCTGATTCACTTGATGAAATAACCCAACATCTCCAACCAGACATTTCACTTTTCATCCAATTTCCGAAACCTTCATAAAGCTCTTCGATATTTTCGCCCATACGCTCACCATACGGAGGATTGGTAATTATCATTCCAGAATCTTCCGGTTTTTTTATTCTTTCAAATGGCTCAGAAGCAGTTTCCACAAAACGTCCAATAGGTAATGCCCGAAGATTTCGTCTCGCTTTAATTACCATTTCATCGTTTATATCATATCCAATGATTCTACAAGGGAGTTTAGTAATCCTTTTTTGAGTTTCGTCATAAAGCTTATTCCATAAGGCATCATCGTAATTCGCCAAATTTTTAAATGCGTAATGCTGTCTTTCTATGTTAGAAGGAATTCCTGCAGCCAACAATGCTGCTTCAATTAATAACGTTCCAGAACCACAAAATGGATCTAGAAAAGTTGATTTTCTATCCCAACCAGAAAGTCTTATTAAACCAGCTGCAACGACTTCGTTAAGCGGGGCTTCTCCAACGGCTTGACGGTATCCTCTTTGAAATAAAGGTAGGCCACTTGTATTTAATGACAGCGTAACTTGATTGTTATTTACATACAAATCAATTACTATTTGAGGAGATTTTGTATTAACATCGGGTCTATCACCAACGGCATTTCGAAATGTGTCGACAATGGCATCTTTTACAACCAATATGGGATATTGCGAATTCTTGAAAAAATCAGAAAAGATAGCACCGCGAACTGAAAAACTTTTGTCTACCTTGAAGTATTCGTGCCATTTAATTTTCAAACATTGTTTATAGAGATCATCTTCTGTTTTTATTTGAAACTGTCGAACTTGTATAAGGACGGCTATAGCACATCTTAGGTGTAAATTCAAAAAATATACATCATTCCAAGTTCCTTTAATTTGAACAGCTCTATTTAAAAGTTGCACATCCTTATATCCTAACTCATTGAGCTCCTCAGTTAGCACTTGTTCTAAACCGAAAAAAGTTTTAATGGTAATGGTAAGAGATTTTTCAGAATCTTTAATTTGAGATGAATTTGCCATTTAGAAGAAGAAATACTATAATTTTGCACAAAGGAACGAAATTGAATCCAATAATCCGATTAATCACTAGCCTGCTAATTCTACTTTATCCTATTATTGGATTAAGTCAGGAAAAAGTAGGCTTAGTTCTCAGCGGAGGTGGCGCATCTGGCTTGGCGCATATAGGTGTATTAAAAGCACTTGAAGAACGAGGAATTCCAATTGATTACATTACAGGAACATCGGCTGGGTCACTTGTTGGAGCGATGTATTGCGCTGGATATAGTCCAGAGAAAATTGAAGCTTATGTAAAAAGTAACGATTTCCAATTAATGACAACAGGAAAATTAAAAGCATCTCAACGATTTTTGTATCGTGAAACCGATGCAAACGGGAGTCTTTTCAATATTTCGTTTGCCTTGGACACCATTCTAACTAAATCGCTTCCAACAAAATTTATTACATCTTCATTTTTTGATTTCGAAATGCTGAAATTGTTTGGGCCTACAAGTGCATCAAATGACAACGATTTTGATAACTTATTTGTCCCCTTTCGATGTGTTGCTTCAGATATTGAAAACAAGAAAAGTATAATTTTCTCCTCCGGATTCTTGAATCAAGCCGTTAGGGCTTCTATGACTTATCCTTTTTATTTAGATCCTTTAAGAATTGATGGAACCTTAATGTTTGATGGTGGATTATATAATAACTTTCCAGCTGATATAATGTACCAAGATTTTAATCCAGATTTTATAATTGGAAGCAATGTTTCCTACAATGCGCCGCCGCCATCAGAAGACGATTTGATAAGCCAATTGACTAACATGCTGGTATCTCATTCAAACTTTTCAATCCCTTGCAATGAAGGGATTTTGATTGAGCCTGAAAACACCATAGGCACCTTTGCTTTCAATGAAGTAGAGACTGCCATCCAATCCGGTTACGATGCAACACTCGCAAAAATTGATTCCATAGAATTTTACATTGACAGAAGAATTACGAAAGAGGAACTTGCATTAAGGCGGGAAGCATTTCGTGAAAACATCATCGATTTAAAAGTTACCTCGATCACCAATAATTTTAATAAAAAACGTGATTTGGCTTATGCGCGTAAATCAATGATAAGGGAGCGGAAAAATGAAATATTGGATGTAACAAAATTGGAGAAAAGATATTACAGATTGTACGCAACACCTCAGCTTGATTTCATGTATCCGTTGCTCAATTTGAGACCAGATAGCAGTTATAATTTGAATCTTGAAGTAAGAAAAGCTAAAGATTTCAGACTTGATGTCGGAGGGCATTTTTCGTCCAGAGCAGTAAATACAGGATATATCGGACTAACATATCGGAGCATTGCAAGCACGGCATCTTCGATTCATGCATCCTCTTACTTCGGTAAATTCTATGGATCAGCGAAGCTTTCTTATGAATTGGAAGTCCCCTCTATATTTCCAATTTCTGTATCAGCATACTTCGTGATGAACCGATGGGATTATTTTAGAAGTTTTGCAACATTTTTTGAAGATGTCAAACCCTCTTTTCTTGTTCAAAATGAAATGTATTACGGCTTAAAAATAAATCAACCTATTGGTAATACAACTAAGAGTTCATTTGATTTTAGACTATTCAATCTTGAAGATGATTATTACCAAACAGATAATTTTACCAATAAAGACACATCAGACCTTACGCTTTTAGACGGCTATTCATTCAGTTGGGAATTCGTTCAAAATTCATTGAATAGAAAGCAATTTGCGAATTCAGGACATTATTTCCGATTTAAAGCAAGATTTGTTGATGGTTTTGAAACCAGTATTCCAGGATCGACTTCAGTTACTGATGAGATTAATAAATATGACCATAAATGGATCAATATCAATGCGGAGTTTCAAACTTTCCCTGTAGACTTCAACAATTTTCATTTCGGTATTCATGGAAAAGGTGTACTTAATAGCCAATCTTTGTACTCCAATTACACGGCTTCTTTGTTAGCCATGACCTCATTCTCCCCTATTCCAGATGCAGAAACCTATTTTCTTCCAGAGTATAGATCACCTCAATATTTAGGTGGGGGATTAAACGCAATTTTTACAATTAAAAAACATTTGGACATACGATTGGATGGTTATTACTACCAGCCTTTTGTAATATTAATTAAAAACCCTGATGGCACGCCAAGTTACTCCAAACCCTTCAAAGGAAGCACCTTTATGGCTTCAGCATCAATTATTTACAACACAATAGTTGGTCCATTAAGAGCCACAATGAATTTTTTTCCGAAGCAAGATACCCCCTTTGCTCTTCAGGTAAGTTATGGATTTATTCTTTTCAACGAAAGAGCTATACGTTAAACGCTCTGCTTATATTTGTTACAAATAATTTCTATGGAAAAAATCATTTGTGGTATACAACAAATGGGAATAGGAGTTCCCAATGTTCAAGAAATTTGGAAATGGTACAGAAAATTTTTTGGTGTAAATGTACGCGTTTTTGAAGAAGCTGCAGAAGCACCTTTAATGACACGTTATACAGGAGGAAAAGTTCATGCAAGAACTGCTACATTAGCACTTAGCATGGAAGGTGGTGGTGGTTTTGAAATTTGGCAATTCACCAGTAGGAATACTGAGAAACCGCAATTCTCTTTAGAATTAGGCGACTATGGATTATATTGTTGCAAAATAAAATCCCGAAATGTAGCTGAGAGTTTTGACTATTTTAAAAAAAATGGTGGCCGAATTATCGGAGATTTATCGAAAGCACCCAACGGTAAACTATCTTTTTTTGTTAAGGATCCTAATGATAATTTATTTCAAATAGTCGAAGGACGTGGTTATTTTAAAAACACGAATTATCCATCAAAATGTGGAGGAGTTGCAGGTTCAATAATTGGTGTGAGTGATATTGACAAAGCCCTGCCATTATACAAAGATATTTTAGGGTATTCGGTGATTGAGTATGATAAAACATCGAATTTCATTGATCTAAGTTCAATTCCTGGGGGGAATGGCACTTTCAGAAGGGTTTTGCTTTCTCATCCTGAAGCGAGAAAAGGCCCATTCGCAAGGTTGTTGGGGCCAACTGAAATTGAATTAATTCAATCCATTGACAGGCCAGATTGTAAAAGAATATTTGAAAATAGATATTGGGGAGATTGGGGTTTTATTCACCTTTGTTTTGATATACAAGGAATGAACGCGCTAAAACAAGAATGTGAAAGCAAAGGTTTTCCATTTACCGTTGATAGTGAAAACACATTCGACATGGGTGAAGCGGGCGGTAGGTTTTCATATATTGAGGATCCTGATGGAACTTGGATAGAATTTGTTGAAACACATAAAGTTCCAGTAATGAAAAAATGGGGTTGGTACATCAATTTAAAGAATAAAAAACCTGGAAAGCATTTACCGAATTGGATGCTTCATGCCATGGGAATGAACAAAGTGAAAGATTGAGCATTGACATGCTAACTGATACAATTGCGTTGAGAATAAATGATTATATTTGAATGATGAATAATGGAATAAAATCACTTAGAAAAATTTCCTTCTTTGGAGGATTAGTTTTTTTTCTTACATCAATGTTTTCGTGTAACGACAAAATTGATTTGATTGGAGATTTTCAAGAAACAGCTGTTGTTTATGGCTTGTTAGACCAGTCTGATTCCATTCATTACATCAGAATCAACAGGGCATTTATAGGCCCCGGAAACTCGTTAGAATTCGCCAATATTCCAGATTCTAATTATTTCGATGATGTTGAAGCTACAATCACAGAAACCGTCAACGGCAATCAAACAAGAGAGTGGATTCTGAAAGACACATTGGTTGAAAACAAGGATACAAACGGTGTGTTTTATTCACCTGAACAAAAACTATATTATTTCATTACAAAAAAATGTAATGCTGATGGAAGTCAAGCTCTTAATTCGGTTAATCAATCTGACCTTTTAAACTCACTTAACGAAAATGCGAAGTATAAAATTCATCTTTCAATTAATGGCGGAAAAATTGAAGTTGATGGTGAAACAGATTTAGTTAAAGACATTACTTCACCTACAGTTGACCCTGTTTCTTTTCGTTTTGATTACATAGAAAATGATGGCTCATACGGTTCAAACGGTATTAAGGCCAACGTAGGAAATTCATACATCATCAATACAGCCTTAGAGGTTTCTTTTCAGGAATTTGGTACTTCGACAAACTTGAAGAAATTCAAATGGACACTTGGAGAAGACGAAGTAGTTCCCAATGGATTCAAAGTATTCACAATGCCGGGCGAGAATTTTTACAATTTAATCAAGCAAAACTGCACGAACGATCCTAGCATTTTCAAAAGACGCATATATTCTATCAAAGCCATTATAACAGGTGGTTCCGAAGACTTATATAATTACATCGCTGTTAGTCAACCAAGTTCCTCAATTGCTCAAAACAAGCCAACTTACACGAATCTTACTGTAAGCCAAGGAGCTCGTGTAGTAGGAATTTTCTCTTCAAGATATACCTACAGTGTTGAAAAACTATACATTAATCCATTCAATAATAGTCTCAGAATGTTGACAGTTGAATCGGTTATTGAGCTTTGTCAAGGACCAATTACAGGAGATTTGAACTTTTGTAGTAACCATCCTGCAGATATTGGCACCAATTACTATTGCAACTAACGTAAAGCGTTTTTTAAAATACTATTATCAGATTTCTTAAATATGTCCGAAAGGATTACCCTATTTGTAAATGTAATACTTCCAATTCCAGTTCATAGGGAATTCACATATCGTATTCCGCATGAAATGAATGAACAAATTTGTGTCGGTATAAGAGTCATTGTTCCTTTTGGAAAATCTAAATTATACACCGGGATAATAACCAAAATTTCTGAAACTGCTCCAATAGAATATACGGCAAAATACGTCGAACATGTTTTAGATGATCAACCTATAATCAGTCCACAACAATATCAATTATGGAAATGGATGTCAGGTTATTATATGTGTTCAATTGGGGAAGTAATGAATGCCGCCTTACCCTCGAACTTCAAACTTGCCAGCGAGACCAAAGTTGTTCTGCATCCTGAATATTCGGAAAACAGTCAAAATATCGATTTGAGAGAAAAAGAAATCGTTGAAGCGCTTGAGATTAAAGAAAGTTTAGACTTGAAAGAAATTTCTGAAATTTTTGGCATAAAGACCATTCATCCGATAATCAAAAAGTTGTTCGATAAACGTATTTTATTGCCTTTTGAGGAATTAAATGATCGCTTCAGACCAAAAACTGCCTTTTATGTAAATCTTTCCGCAATTTATTTAAACGAACCAAAGTTAAATGAATTGATTTTTAATTTGGAGGCGCAAAAGAAAAATGAGAAACTCTTAAAAGCGCTGTTGTCCTTATTAAATTTAGGTAATTTCCAAAAAGATACTTTTGATCCGGTAGAGAAGAAAGCACTAATTAATTCTGGAGTATCTGCATCATCATTAAGTACTTTAGAGAAAAAAGGAATAATTGATATTAAATCATACGCAGTTTCTAGATTTAAAAAAAGTGATAAAGAGCAAGAAGCTTTCAAATCATTTTCTGAAGCCCAAAAGGTTGCGTTTGATGAAATTCAAACCACCTTCACCAAACAAAATGTAACTTTACTTCATGGGGTGACAGGATCAGGAAAAACCGAAATTTACGTTCAACTTATCCAAGAACAACTTGATTTGGGGAAACAGGTTTTGTTTTTGCTTCCTGAAATAGCTTTAACAACACAATTGATTCGAAGATTATCACAATATTTTGGTGATCTTGTAGGCGTTTATCACTCGAGATTTAATCAAAACGAACGTATTGAAATTTGGAATCATGTATTGAAAAATGATTTTAATAGATTTCGAATAATACTCGGTGCGCGTTCATCTGTTTTTTTACCTTTTCAAGATTTGGGTTTAATTATAGTTGACGAAGAACATGAGCCAAGTTTCAAACAATACGATCCAGCACCAAGATATAATGCTCGTGATGTTGCAGTTATTTTGGGTCATCAATTTAAAGCAAAGGTATTATTAGGTTCAGCAACGCCAAGTTTTGAGAGTTATCAGAATGCTAAAACAGGAAAGTACGGTTTAGTTGAATTGAACAAAAGATTTGGAAATCTTTTACTTCCAGAAATTTTTTGCGCTGATCTAAAGAAAGAGCGCAAGCAAAAAACGCTAAACTCCCATTTTTCATCTTTTCTCTTGGAGCATGTCTCTGAGGCATTAAAAGCGAAAGAACAAATCATTTTATTTCAAAACAGAAGAGGTTACACTCCTTTGTGGAATTGTGAAATATGCAGTTGGACGCCTAAATGTAAGCATTGTGACGTATCATTAACTTATCACAAACATGTAAATCAACTCAAATGTCATTACTGTGGATATGTATCTCCACCAATTGGCAGCTGTAAATCCTGTGGCTCGAATAGACTAAAAATGTTAGGATTTGGAACTGAAAAAATCGAAGATGAATTGCGGTTAATTTTCCCTGAAGCTAGAATACAGAGATTGGATTTGGATGCTACACGTTCAAAAAATGCATATGAAAATATTATCAATGATTTTGAATCTCGAAAAGTAGATATTCTCATAGGAACACAAATGGTGAGTAAAGGACTCGACTTTGATCATGTTA
>CANJNE010000060.1 GCA_947475275.1 Flavobacteriales bacterium
ACAACGGAACGATCACAACACAAAAGGTAATCTTCTTGTAAAAAATATTAAAAGCATTTACAAACTTCACGCAAACGTGTTTGTTTCATCCCCAACGGGAAAATTGGTTCACTTAGCCATGGCGTCAGACCCCATGGCTTTTGTGTTTTCCATAAAGTAGTAATTTTAATTCTCCATTTTAATCTGACTAAAATAGATCGGTAAGCTGACGCCTTTTGTTCGGAAAAAGAGCAATGCGGACAACGCAAAGAAGTCAGCTCCGCTGGCGGAGCGGAATCGCTGTAGTAGTCACTATTTCACAAATGGAGCACATTTCAGGACAAGCAGTGTCGAGTTTTCTTTTGTTTACTTTTCTTTTGCGGAAAGAAAAGTAAGAAAAACAATAATTGTGGTTAAAATAAGATGTGTTTTTTAACCGGAAATTATCATGTTTTAGATTCGAAAATCCAGATTCTTATCTTCATTTAAACGCATAAAAACGATTTGAACAAGAAGTCTCTTTTTCTTGAAAAACAAAACTTAAGAACAATTTTTTCGTCCAAGATTTGATTTCGACCATTAATTAATGGGAGTCCTCAGCTATCAAATTATTATTATCGCTTTGCTGCCAATGTGCGGTCAATACAACAATTAAAAAGGGTAGGAGGGGAGCTTTGAATCTTACTAAAACGCCAAATAGAATGGAAGTAAACCCAGCAAAATATGCAAGAATTAAGGCGATAAAAAATGATAATATTAGAAATTCATGATTGCGTATACGTTTGATTTTTTTTAATAAGGCACCTGAAAACAAAAATTTGAATGTTAAATAAAATAAAAGTAAACTTTCAAAACCATTTAGAATTAGTGAAACAGACAAAGATTCCCAAATAAAAGGTCTATAGAAACCTGCAATTATTGATGCTGGCGCTGCCTTAAGCATTCCTGTAGAAGAATAATCAGTTACTCCCAAATCATATTTGTTAGAACCATAATTCTTATTATTGGTCATATCATCGTTAATTACAGCTGCTTCTTCTATGTACGAATCCGCAACGCTTGATTGCGTAAAAATGAGTAAGCTGCCGACAGTTAATATCACTATAAAAAGCTGCAAAATGAATTTTTTAAGATTCGCTCCAGGCATTATTCTTTTCAGACGTGCGCTATAAGCAAAAAGCAACGGAGCAAGCACAACAAGTAACATGAATGGGCGAACACGATACATAACATATAGACACATAAAGATGCCAATCCAATTGAGCATTGTACTTTTATATTCAGGGCTTAATACCTTATAAATATGAACGAGAAAATAACATAAACTTATCCAAATTATACTATCCTTCGATATTCCACCGCACCAGAAGCTTAGAGATGGTATGAAAAGAAATGCCAAGGCAAGTGTTCGATCTGAATGAAGTTTGTAAGAGCGGACCAATTCAAACAATTTCCAGGATGCATTGGTTGCAATATAACTGAAAATTAAGGATATCAAAAGGTACCCTTTGAAAGTGAAAAAAGTAAATATTGATCCTACCTTACTCACAAAGAAGCTTGAGGGTTCGCCATAAATTCTTGCATCCGGAAACCCGGTAACCGAATTGAAACTTACCATGTGCCCGCCATAATATGGATCGGAGAAAATTTCTTTGAAATATGCAAAGGGGTCCACCCAAAATAAATTGTTAAGTTTTACCGCACCATCCCAAAAACCTATAGAATCTCCCCCTCCTTTATAGACTATAATGTAGAACAAACAATTAGCAAAAACGAAAAATGACTTGAAGAGAAAAGCTCTAGGATAGTATTTATAATATTCTAATTCTGAATTTCTTCTTTTTTTTGAATAAACGAGAATTAACAAAATAATAAATCCAAATAACGATGCAATTATATCTAGAGGCGTGAAAAATTGGAAATTCCTGTCTAATAATATGAGTGCTGTTTCATTCAAACCAAATACCTTTTTTATTTATTCATGATGATAGGGTTCACCTTTTAAAATGGTGCAAGCGCGATACAGTTGTTCTAAGAAAATCATACGAACCATCTGATGTGAAAAAGTCATTTTCGATAAACTCATTTTAAAATTGCTCCTCTTGTAAAGTTCGTCAGAAAATCCAAATGCCCCACCGATAACAAAGACAATATTTTTTGAATTGTTAGTGGCTTTATCATTTACAAATAAAGAAAAATCTTTTGAGGTTAATTGTTCACCTTTCTCATCGAGTAGAACAAGATAATCATCGTTTTTTATTTTATCCATAAACAAAAGACCTTCAGCACTTCGGATTTGATTTATCGTTAAATGTTTTTGGTTTTTTATATCCTGCAATTCAATGCGCTCAATTTTGAGGTAATGTTGCAAGCGCCTAAGGTATTCTTTTTCACCTTCAATCAAAAATGGCTTGTTTGTTTTTCCTATAAGTAATAACTTTACTTTCACCTTTCAAAGATACAAACCAAATTAATAATCAATAAATATATTGTTTGATCACAATTTGATATTTTTAGTTTATGACAGTCCATTCCCAATTTATTGAAAATAACTATGAAGAAGTAATGCGCATTATCGATACAGCTCTGGCAGAGGATATCGGAGATGGAGATCATAGCACATTGGCTTGTATTGATCCAGATGCTTTAGGAAGCGCACAATTGTTGGTTAAAGAAGATGGGGTAATCGCCGGAGTTGAATTGGCTAATGTCATCATTAAAAAATTAGATCCTGAGGCTAAGGTAAGCCTATTTAAAAAAGATGGTGATAAGGTTTTAAGGGGTGACTTGGTTTTATCACTTTATGCTAAGATCCACGCGATACTTTCTACAGAAAGATTACTCCTTAATTGTTTACAACGTATGAGCGGAATAGCCACCATGACCAATGAACTAGTCCAATCTGTAGAAAAATATGGTGTTAGATTATTAGACACAAGAAAAACAACACCTGGACTCAGGCTGTTTGAAAAATGGGCAGTTACCATTGGTGGAGGTTATAATCACCGTTATGCACTCTATGATATGATAATGCTCAAAGATAATCATGTAGATTTTTGTGGTGGTATATCAAAAGCTATTCAAGCCACACATGACTATCTGAATAGAATTAATAAATCTTTAAAAATTGAAATAGAGGTCAGAAATCTAGAAGAATTAAAAGAAGTCTTAGATTGCGGAGGTGTGGATAGAATTATGCTCGATAATTTCTCCCCCAACGAAATTATACAAGCAGTCAAATTAATTCCGAAGGAATACGAAACTGAAGCTTCTGGTGGTATTACACAAAATAATATTGGAGATTATGCAAAAACAGGAATTCAATTCATCTCTGTTGGTGCATTAACACACAGTGTGAAAAGTTTGGATTTAAGTTTAAAGGCAAAGCTTGAAAGTAAATCAAATTAGATTTTTGAAATTAAGCGTAGTATTTTTATAGGTTTTTACATCATTCAGAAAATCAGGATCCTCCTCGAGTTTGTTACCAATAACTACCACATTTGCCCCAGCTTCATGAGCTGCTCTTATTTGTTTAAGATTCCGAATTCCACCCCCAACAATAATAGGTATATCCAAATTGTTTATTTCCTCAATCATTTTTGGAGCAACGCTATTTTTTGCACCACTTCCCGCATCCAAATAAAATAGCTGCGTTCCTTGAAATTTTGATGCAAGTGCCGTTTGCCTTAAGATTTTGAAATTTGTCGCCGGAATAGGTGTCGTTTGGCTGACATAAGCCACAGAACTTTGCGAGCCGCCATCAATTAATATGTATGCTGTTGGTATTACCTCTATCTGAAGTGCCTCTACCTCAAAAGCTGATTGAATGTGTTGCCCTATTAAATATTCCGGATTTCGCCCTGATACCAAACTTAAATATAAAAGCGCATCGCAACATGCAGATAATTGTTGTCCTGAACCGGGAAATATAACCAAAGGCAATTCACAGGCTTTTAATGTACTTACCGCCTTTTCAAATTGTTCTTTTGTCACAGTACTGCCACCAATAAAAATATAATCAACATTGGCCTCAATCAATTTTATTGCAAATTCATATAATTCAAATTGATCGTTGATTTTTTCAGGATCGATGAGTACTGCAATTTGATTCGACTTTTTTGAAATACTATGGTAAACGTTCATTAATTATTTTTTTTCTGTCGGTGTTGAATGAGATTAAAACATTTTCCTTAACAAAGGTAAATAATTCAACCTCTATAATCGTGTCATCAAAAATTATTCTACCTAACCATTTTTCTTCTGTTTGTTTTTCTAGTTGCAAATGTTCCTTGAAGTGAAGTCCTCTTTTTCCAGTTAATTTATATAAAACCTCCTTCAAAGACCAAACTTTTGTCATTTCAATATTAGAATCAATATTTAAATTCTCTTTTTCGATGGCAGAAAGAAACTTATTTCTAAGTCGAACAGCCTTTTCACCAATTGTTTCTATATCGATACTTACTTCATGCAATTCATTTATTGCAATGCCAACGATTCCATTAGCATGGCTTATAGAAATAAAACCCTCCCCTTTTATAAATGGTGCACCAACTTCATTATAATGAATATGATTAAATCCAAAAATTTCCTGACGCAATATTCGTGTCGCTACAAATTCCTGTTGACGCTTGTTGCTCTTAAAGGATAGCGCCCTTTCAATTTCTTGCTCAGTTAAAAAGTTAAAATATTTCGAAATCGTAAATTGATCAAATTCCAACGTGTAAATTATTTGTTTTCCAACGTCAATTTTATTTGTTCTGAATAATTGCATTTTAAATTGATGTTTTTTTGAACGCTTTTAAAAATCTTCTGTTTTTACCCATGTGTGTAAATTGTGTTAAGCAAAGTTAATTTAAAGTGAATTTAATTTTTTTTAACTTAAGATGTTTCACATTGATTTTTTCTATATTTACAAGCTTGATAAAAGCAATTTCGTTGAAATATAAAATAAACTTATGTTACGAAAACTACAATTATTATTCCTAAGCGTCTCAATGACAGCTTTTTATGGTTTTTCCCAAGTGGGGTTAGGTACAGTGAAAGGTACCGTTACGGATGGTGAAACAAAATCCCCATTATCTTTTTGTAAGGTAATGCTTATTCAAGGCGGAAGCATTAAAGGAGGTGCAACGACTGATGCGAAAGGTCAATTCCAAATTAACTCGGTTGCTGCAGGTACTTATGATGTTGAAGTACGAAATGATGCAGAAGGTTATCAACCCTTTCGTCAAACCGGTGTAATTGTTTCAACGGATAATATTACATTCCTTGATGATTTGGCAATAACCAAAGCCAAGGAAGCTAAGGAAATGCAAGAAGTTAAAATAGTAGCATATAAAGTTCCATTAATTGATAAAGATGGGGGATCTTCGGGTGCAACTGTTACTCGTGAAGATATTGCGCGTCTTCCAGTTCGTTCCGCAGCTGGTGTGGCTCAAACCGTTGGAGGGGTAAACTCTGATGAGGGTTCTGGAGCTATTTCAGTAAGAGGTTCACGCTCTGATGCTACTTACTTCTTTATAGATGGTATTAAAGTAAGAGGTTCTTCTAATCTACCTAAATCAGCTATAGAAGAGGTGTCGGTAATTACCGGTGGAGTCCCAGCTAATTATGGTGACGTTACAGGTGGTATTATTTCTGTAACAACTAGAGGTCCATCAGCAAAATACTTCGGTTCAATTGAAGCGGTAACTTCAGGTTTCAGAATTAAAGGAGACGATCCTAATGGATATGATGATAAAGTAGTTGGTCTTGATAAATATGGTTACAACCTTATTGAAGGAATGCTTTCTGGTCCGCTTTGGATGCAAAAAGATTCTACTGGCGCTAAGACCAAACCAAGATTAGGGTTTTTATTATCTGCGAATATTACCGATGAAATCGACAATAGACCACTTGCAGGTGGTTCATGGAGAATTAAAAAAGAGGCAAGAGATGCTTTGTTGTTAAATCCTCTTCGTCCAACTTCAACAGGTCAAGGTACTTTCCATAATGCACTATTCTTAAGAAATATTGTAGATGCTGATGGAAACCCAACCGAAGATTCCGATTTTGAGAAAGTTCCTTGGAGAATGAATGCTCAAAGCACTGTAGTTTCTGCCCAAGCGAAAATTGATGTGAATACTGGGCCAACTGTTAACTTGACTTTTGGAGGTTCCATGAATTACAGCTATGGAAGTAACTATTCTTATGGTGGTTCATTATTAAACTTTACCAATTTTGGTGTATATAAATCCCTAGATTGGAGGGTTTTTGGACGTTTGACACAACGTTTTATTAACGATCAAGAAGGTAGTGCTTCTAAACTACGTTCATTTGTGTATACTTTGATGGTTGATTATTCTAAGTCAAAGGATGATGTTTACGACCCAAATCACAAATACAACATGTTCAACTATGGTCATGTCGGTACTTTTACAACAACGAGAATCCCTACCTATTCGATGTTTGATTCCAATGGCGACGGTGATGTAGATTTAAAGGAACATGATGGGTTTAAAGATGTTCAGGTAGCATTTTCTCCTTCTGAAACAAATGCAGCTTTAGCCGCAATTACAACTCAATACTATAACATTTACGATGGTGATCCAATTGGAAATTATGAGAACCTATTTCAAGTCCAACAAGGTAATGCATTGAGAAACGGAGATGCTCCTCAAAGTGTATACGGAATTTGGGGAAATATAGGAACTCCTTACAATTATTTCGGAAAAACTGAAAATGATCAGTTGAGAGGTACTGGTGCACTTTCTGTTATCCTTGGCGATCACTCTTTATCTTTTGGTTTTGAGTTGGAACAAAGATGGGATAGAGGTTGGACTTCAGGAACAACGACCAGTGGAGGTACAAATGGTCCTCTTGGTATTTGGTCTATCGCTCGTCAGTTGGCTAACTTCCATATCGAAGAGTTGAATAAATTCAGTGGAGATACAACAGATATGGGGTCATTCAAAGCAATCACATACGAAAGATTAAATACAGGTTATGCAGCTACCAATGGAGGTGTATATGGAGGACAATTGAATAATGATAATCAGTCTTTCTTTGATTATAACTTAAGAAAGGAGTTGAACTTAGATCCAGGAGGTTTGGATTATGTTGATATTGATCAATACGATCCTAGTATATACACTTTTGATATGTTCTCACCAGATGAATTATTGAATAGTGGTAACTCATTTGTTTCTTATTGGGGATATGATCACACTGGAAGAAAAGTTAATGGTACAACAGATATCAATAAATACTTTAATGAATTTGATGAAAACGGTAACTATAAACGATTCGTCGGTGCATTTGCTCCTACTTACATTGCAGGTTATGTAATGGATAAGTTTGCATTCAATGATATCGTATTCAACGTTGGTGTTCGTGTAGATGTATTTGATGCAAACCAACCAGTTTTAAAAGATCCGTATTTGTTCTATAATGCAAGAACCGTGAAGGAGGCGAAAGCGCTTGTGGATGCGGATCCAAATGTATATGATTGGGTAGAAATTCCAGAAGCAATGGGAGACGATTACACAGTATATGTAAACGATGTAAACAACCCATCTGCAATAAATGGATTTAGAGTTGGAAACAATTGGTACAATGCAGATGGTATTCAAGTAGAGGATCCAAAAGTTATCCGTGGTGCTACTGGTATCCAACCTTGGTTGTTGGATCCAAGTCAAGAAACTCCTTCAGCTGATGCGTTTGAAGATTACAAGGCTCAAATTAATGTTATGCCACGTATCGCATTCTCATTCCCAATATCTGATGAGGCATCTTTCTTTGCACATTATGACATCCTAACTAAGAGACCTACTTCAGGATTCCGTTTTGATCCATTCGAATATCAATTTATCAATTCAAGAAGCGCGATTATTAATAATGCCAATTTGAAGCCTGAAACAACAGTAGATTACGAATTAGGTTTCCAACAAGTTTTGACCCGTACTTCTTCTTTGAAAATCTCAGCGTTTTACCGTGAGCAAAGAAATCAAGTTCAGTTGTTAAACGTTTTTGAAGCTTATCCTGCTACATACAAGACTTTCGGAAACAGAGATTTTGGTACAGTTAAGGGTATGACAGTTTCTTACGATTTAAGAAGAACAGGAAATGTAAGAATGACAGCTGCATATACATTACAGTTTGCTGACGGTACGGGTTCTGATGCGACCTCTGCATCAAGTTTGGTTAACGCAGGTTTACCTAATTTGAGAACAATTACTCCTTACTCTTTCGATCAACGTCATGCATTTGCAATTACCTTTGATTACAGATATGGTGAAGGTGAGGATTACAATGGGCCTTCAATAAATGGATTTGATGTATTAGAAAATACTGGTTTGAATATCGTTTCGAATATTTATTCTGGGTCTCCATATTCAAATCAAACATTTATTACTGATGAAGGTATTGGAAACTTAAATGCTGGTTTGAACGGTACATTGAATGGTTCGCGTTTGCCATGGTCATACAGATTGGATTTACAATTGGACAGAACTTTCAATCTTGAGTTTGGTTCAAATGAAGACAAAAAGAAAGTTGCTTTCTTGAATGTATACCTACGTGTAACCAACTTGTTCAATCAGTTTAACTTATTGAATGTTTACCGAGCTACTGGTAACTGGGATGATGATGGTTATTTGGAGGCTGCTTCAAGCCAAACATCTATTCAAAACCAACTTGATGAGCAATCTTTCAGAGATTACTATCAAATGAAAATTCAAAATCCATTTAACATTAGCACACCTAGAACAATTCGTTTGGGTGTTAAATTAGATTTCTAAAAACAGAAGAATTATATAGTATGAAAAAGCAAATTCTAGCATTCGTTTTTGGTGTAACTTTATTTTCTACAACAAGTACTTTCGCTTTTATACATCCGAATGATACCGGAAAAAGTGCTAAAGGTGGAACAAACAAAGGTGCCAACTGTTCGCCTGCAACCGCTAAGTTATTGATGCAATTTAACGATGTTAAAGCATTAATTGAACAAGGTGGAAGTATGTTCCAAGATCGTCAAGCAAGCGTTGCATCTTATGAAGTCCCTAAAGGAAGTAACTTACATGTTATTTTTGCCGGTGCTTTATGGATGGGAGGAACTGATATCAATGGTCAATTAAAATTGGCTGCTTTAAGATACCGTCAAGGAAACGATTTTTGGGCAGGTCCTCTTACTGTTAATCCAGGAAGTGGAAATTATAACCCACTAAATCCTGTTGGTGATGATGCAATTAGAGATTTTGGTGAAGCTAACATTGATCCAGATCAGTGTATGGCTTATGATAAGTTCTATACCATTAGAAAAGCCGAGATTATTAAATTCAGTATTTGGTGGGAATGTAATGCAGGTGTTACAACTGAAGGATGTGATGATGTTAGCGAACCTACCGCAGATGAATTGAATAGAATCTACAATTGGCCTGCACATGGTGATGTTTCTAGAGGTCAAGATTACTTCTTAGCGCCTTATTATGATAGAAATCAAGATGGAGTTTATAGTCCTGCAGAAGATGGGGATCATCCTTGGTATGATGATATCCTAGGTAGAAATGATATAGAATGTGGAATCGATAGAAGAATTTCGTTGTATGGTGACGAAACCCATTGGTGGGTTTTCAATGATAAAGGAAATATCCATACAGAAACAAATGGTGATCCTATCGGTATGGAAATTCGTGCGCAAGCTTTCGCTTTTGCTACAAATGATGAAGTGAACCGTATGACCTTTTACAACTATGAATTGATCAATAGGGGTACTCAGACACTTTATGATACTTATTTCTCACAGTATTTAGATGCGGATGTTGGTAACTACGCTGATGACTATGCGGGTTGTGATGTATCTAGAGGTTTAGGTTACATGTTCAATGGAGACCTTATAGATGAATCTGATGGTGGTAAGTTGGGTTATGGTGAGAATCCACCAGCAATAGGGTGTGACTTCTTTGAAGGTCCTTATCAGGATGCTGATGGTGTTGATAACGTTGGACCTTTCTATGATGAAGTTAATGATACATTAATCGTACCGTCTGTTATTCAGGCTTTAGCTGGCGATGGAATTGTATATAAAGGTATTGGTATTGGCTACTCTGATGGAATAATCGACAATGAACGATTTGGTATGCGTCGTTTTACATATTACAATGCGCAATCTGCATTTCCATACACTGATCCACAAAACGCTGCACAGTTTTATAATTTTATGAGTGGTACTTGGGCAAATGGTTCCGAGATGTTCTACGGAGGTTTAGGTCACGTAGGTTCTGTAGGCGTTACGCAAGTTCCTTCAGATTACATGTTCCCAGGTAATTCAGATCCTTTGTTTTGGGCAACCGGAGGGCAGGATATGACTTCAGGTTTTCCTAATGGTTGGGATGAAGCGACTAACAATAACCCTCCAGGTGATAGACGTTTCGTGCAATCTGCTGGTCCATTTGTTTTGAAACCTGGTGCTGTAAATAACATCACTGTAGGTTTGGTATTTGGAAGAGGTACTGAAGGAGATTTATTCTCATCTGTTGATGCAATGAAACGCGCCGATACAAAAGCGCAAGCATTATTTGATGCATGTTTTAAGATTTTAAATCCGCCAGCTGCACCAAAAGTTGTGATTCAAGAATTGGAAAATGAATTGATATTAATGCTTGACAATACTGCAGCGATTGAAACCTATGAAGAAGAGGATGAAATTAACATTCCTATTGGAGAAGATAGATTCTACAGATTTGAGGGTTATCAAATATTCCAATTAAAGAATGATGAAGTTTCAGTTGCTGACATTGCTGATCCGAGTAAAGCGAGGTTAGTTGCGCAGTGCGATCTAAAGAATGATATCGAAGAAATTGTAAATTTTGAATTCGATGAGGCTTTAGGATATTCCATACCTACTAAGAAAGTTGATGGTGAAAATACAGGAATTAAACATTCATTTAAAATAACTGAGGATGTTTTTGCAACTGGTAATAGAACTTTGGTAAATCATAAGACATATTACTATATTGCGGTTGCATATGCACACAATCAATTCAAGAAGTATAATCCTAATGATCCTTTGGCATTAGATGGTCAAAAAATTCCTTACATATCTTCTCGTTTGAATTTTGACGGTACTGCAATTGTTGCTATTCCTGCCGTACCTCACAATCCAACGCCGGAAGCCGATGGAACAAATCAAAGAATTGAATATGGTTCTTCTCCAAAGATTACGAGGTTAGATGGTTACGGAAATGGAAATCGATCACTCGAATTTGATTCTACTACTTTGGCTAATGTTTTGAAAAACGGAACAGTTACAAATCCAGTCTATGAGCAAGGGTTTGGTCCAATAAACGTGAAAGTTGTTGATCCATTAAATTTGGTAGACGGATACTTCGAGTGTAAATTCAGAAATTATTCTGTTAGTAATACAAATGCTGCAGATACTGCAGATTGGGTAATTTATCATTATCAAAATAACGTTTTGGTTGATTCTGTGACATCAGAACAAACAATTGCAGTTGATAATGAACAGTTAATTCCTGAGTGGGGTATTTCTGTACAGATTTATCAGAATAAATATTATGGTGAGTCTGGAAATCAATCAGTTAAAGTAACTGATATGATAGATGCTACGATAGATTTTGCTGATTCATCCAAAAGATGGTTGAATTTCGTTGAAGATAATGATGCCTTTTTCCCAACCAACTGGGTGCGTTCAGGTGATTATTCTCCTGTAGATCCTGATGATTGTTTGCCAGATGAACTTCCTTATTTGAATCCTTGTAATTATAAGGACGAGGCTGGTCAAGATGATGATAAGAAATATGCGAAAATATTATCTGGTGGTATAGCTCCACATAGACTAGTTGGATATCAGGCGGATTACATGCCGATGGCATATTATAAATTAACAAGCCCTGGTTCCTCAAAGAACAATGCATCAATAAGTTTCTTACCTAGTGTTGATATTGTTATTACTTCCGATAAGTCATTGTGGACGCGTTGCCCTATTATTGAGTTAGGAAGAACAGCAAACTTAAACGTTGGTGGCGCTGAAGCTGGCGCATTGCGTGAAAGCCCAAGTGTTGACAAAAATGGTAATCCTGATGTAAGCGGAACTACAGGAATGGGATGGTTCCCAGGATATGCTGTCGATTTAGAATCTGGAGCCCGTCTTTACATGGCATTTGGTGAGAACTCTTTCTTAGGTGCAGAAAACGGTGCTGATATGATTTGGAATCCAACCGATCGTCTTGTTGATGGGGTTGGTAATCCATTAATGGGTGGTATGCATCCAGTATATGTATTCAGTTATAATCAAAAAACAATCAATAATTTTTCTTCAGGTTATGACTTCCCGGCTTACATTCCATCTGTTGGTGAGTCCAATTCAAATGAAGCATATGTTAAATTGAAAGATATTGTTGATAACAACAGCAGTACTTCGAAGCGTGAGCTTTACGGAAGCTTGTCTTGGATAGCTTATCCATTACTTGAAGAAGATCAAATATTGAATTCAACTGATGTTAAAATCAGATTGAGAATCAATAAAGAGTACAAAAATTTTGTAGGATCTGGTGAAAATGGCGGAGCACCAATGTATGGCTGGACAATGGATGATATTTATACCGTTAAGGATGATCCAGACAGATTGGCTGAAGCATTGAAATTGATTAATGTAGTTCCAAATCCATACTATGCTTTCTCTGAGTACGAAAGAAGTAGATTGGACACAAGAGTGAAGATTACAAACTTACCAGAAAGATGTACCGTGAATATTTACACAGTGAGCGGTAAACTGGTTAGATCCTTCAAAAAGGATAGTGAGGTAACATCAATTGATTGGGATTTAAATAATGCTAAAGGTATTCCTGTAGCGGGTGGTGTATACCTTATTCATGTGGATGTGCCTGAAGTAGGTGAGGTCGTTCTGAAGTTCTTCGGAGGAATGAGACAAGTTGACTTACAAGGTATTTAATTGGGATAAATAGAGATTGAAATGAAAAATAAAATGTATAGTTTAAAGAATTTGCTTTTCACCTCAGGTCTTATCGTGACTGTATTTGCAAATGCAGGTAATGAGGATCGCGTTGGATCTTCTGGAGCTGCGCAATTATTAATAAACCCATGGGCAAGAAGCGCTGCTACTGGTGATGCTGGAATATCTACTGTGAATGGTTTGGAAGCTTCTTTTGTTAATATTGCTGGTTTAGCATTTACTGACAAAACCCAAATTAAGTTCAATTATAGCAATTGGATGGGTAATGCGGGAATATCATTCAACAGTGCAGGTTTAGCGCAAAGAGTTTCTGAAACAGATGTGATTAGCGTTAGTGTGCAATCTATGAATTTTGGTGATATTCCAATTACAACCGTAGCAAATCCCGAAGGAAATATCGGTTTCTTTTCGCCAAGAGCTAACATTTTTAATGTTGGATATGCAAGAGCTTTCTCTTCCTCAATTTATGCGGGAATTAATTTCAAAGTTATATCGGAGAGTATTTCGAATTTGAAATCAAATGGTATTGCGATTGATGCTGGTATTCGCTACGTAACGGGTGAAAGAGATCAAATTAAATTCGGTATTGCATTGAAAAATGTTGGTCCCGTAATGCGTTACAAAGGCGATGGTTTGGCTCAACAAATTCAATATATTTCTACTGAGTTTGTAGGAACCCTTGAACAACGTTCAGCAACTTTTGAATTGCCTTCTCTTCTGTCAATTGGCGGTTCTTACGATTTTATTTTCAATGAGAGCAATAAATTGAATCTCGCTCTTGGCTTTACTGCAAATTCATTTTCTAATGACCAGTATAGAGTTGGGTTGGATTATGCAATGACAGGTGAAAATGTTGCATTCAATTTAAGAGCTGGTTATGTTTATGAGAAAAACCTTTTTTCTGCAGAAAATAGATCTAATGCACTTGTTGGTCCAACTGCTGGCTTTTCAATTGATGCTATTGTGGGTGAAAATAAGAGTGCTTTAGGAATTGAATACGCAACGCGTTTCGCAGGTGTTTTCGGTACAATTCACACGATTGGCGCAACAATCAATTTGAAATAGTTATTTAGTTTTTTATATTTGTATTTCAAGAGAGTCCTTTGGGCTCTCTTGTTTTTGTTATTAATAGAATCAAAATAATTGATATGTCTCAAATTACATATTACACAGAAGAAGGATTAAAGAAGCTAAAAGATGAATTGCATGAAATGAGAATGGTTCAGCGACCTTCTATATCCAGTCAAATAGCAGAGGCAAGAGATAAGGGAGATTTATCTGAAAATGCTGAATATGATGCTGCGAAGGAGGCTCAAGGTATTCTTGAAATGAAAATTGCTAAATTGGAAGCAATTGTTGCAAATGCGCGTATCATTGATAATACGAATATTGATAATTCCAAAGTTTTCATTCTATCGAAAGTAAAAATTAAGAATGTTACCAATGCCATGGAGATGGAATATATTCTCGTAGCTGAAAATGAAGCAGATTTAAAAGCAAAGAAGATTTCGGTTGATTCTCCTATTGGTAAAGGTTTACTGGGTAAGAAGGTTGGTGATATTGCCGAAGTGCAAACGCCAAATGGAATAATGAAATTTGAAATTATCGATATCAACAGATAATGCCAACATTATTTACTAAAATAATAAGTGGTGAAATTCCTTGCTACAAAATAGCTGAGAATGAAAAATTCTTGGCTTTTTTAGATATAATGCCTTTGAGTAAAGGGCATACTTTAGTCATTCCAAAAGTTGAAATTGACTACATATTCGATTTAGATGATGATTTACTTGGAGAAA
>CANJNE010000061.1 GCA_947475275.1 Flavobacteriales bacterium
TGGGATTT
Organism: Flavobacteriales bacterium; assembly: GCA_947475275.1. Lineage (GTDB taxonomy): Bacteria > Bacteroidota > Bacteroidia > Flavobacteriales_D > Crocinitomicaceae > M0103. The sequence goes on from CANJNE010000061.1 coordinate 9, forward strand.
TGGAAATGGTGACACTTCATCCATTATTTTCAACCCGACAGTTTTGTATACACAACCTGGTATTTATGATATTTATCTTTATGTTACGGATAGTGTTTGTTTATTAACCGATACAGCTCAAATTACAATTACCGTATTAGATTCAATTACACTTGATGTAAATGATGTTCTTCCACTTTGCTCGCCAGTGCCGATGACATTTGAAGCTAACAGTTTTGGGACCGCCGATTATTTCATTTGGTCTAGTTCTATAAATTTCTCTGATACGCTAAATACCAATCTTCAAGATTCAGTTTTAAATATTACCCCGCCTGGCAGCATAACCTATTATGTTGAAGCCGGAAATGGTTACTGTTCCAATATAGATAGCGTTTCGGTAATTTTCACAAGTTCATCTCTGGTGCTATTCGCTAATGATTCTATTTGTGCTGACGAAATTGTATTTGCTAGTGTCACAGATACCAATCCAATCATTTCATTTACCTATGAATGGGGACCATCCAATATTTTGACAAGTCCATCCACAGGAACGAGCGCAACTTTTGCACCAGATAGTTCGCAATATATTTATATTTTGGCATCGGCATCTAATGGGTGTATTATTGAAGATTCTTTATTCATAGCTGTAAGTGAAATTGCTGATGGCACTATTCAAGCATCTGCCTCAGAATATCTTGTTCCCGAAGGTTCAACAGTTACGCTTTTCGGCAATCCAGATAGCTTAAGTTATTCTTGGGAACCATCAAGTGGTTTAACTAATCCAAATTCGCAGAATACCCAAGCTGTGGTAAGTCAATCAACCATCTACACATTAACTGCAAGTGATGGAATTTGTACGAAATCGGACACGGTTTTAGTGAATACATACGGTTTTATTTGTGAGGACAGCTACATTTATATTCCCAATGCATTTACTCCGAATAATGATGGCGAGAACGATATTCTTTATGTGAGGGGGCAGTTGATTGAATCGATGTTATTCAGGGTTTTCGATCGATGGGGAGAAATGGTGTTTGAATCAACAGATAGAAATTTCGGCTGGGATGGAACTTTTCGAACTAAATTATTGGACCCAGATGTTTATGATTATTATTTACAAGCGGTTTGTATTGATGGCGGAGAAGCCATTATAAAAGGTAATGTTACATTAATACGTTAAAATCTATACAATGAAAAAAATTATCACATCACAATCTGAGAAATTTTTAGAAAAATATTTAAATAATCCTAGTCCAACCGGTTTTGAATCAGAAGGACAAAAATTATGGTTAAATTACCTCAAACCATACATTGATGATTATTTCACAGATAATTACGGTTCAGTGGTTGGCGTAATCAATCCAAAAGAAAATTTCAAAGTTGTAATCGAAGCACATGCAGATGAGATTTCTTGGTTTGTGCATTACATTACAAAAGATGGTTTCATTTACTTAAGAAGAAATGGCGGTTCCGATCACATGATTGCGCCATCAAAAAGAGTGAATATTCATACGGATAAAGGAATTGTTAAAGCAATTTTTGGATGGCCAGCAATCCACATGAGACAACAAAAGGAAGAAACACCGAGTTTAAAAAACATATTTCTTGATTGCGGTTGCGATTCAAAAGAAGCTGTGGAAAAATTGGGAATTCATGTAGGTTGCGTTGTCACTTTTGAGGATGAATTCATGATTTTAAACAAGAACAGATATGTAGGTAGAGCTCTCGACAATAGAATGGGTGGCTTTATGATTGCTGAGGTGGCACGTTTACTCAAGGAGAATAAGGACAAATTACCGTTTGGCTTGTACATTGTTAACTCAGTCCAAGAAGAAATTGGGCTAAGAGGTGCTGAAATGATTGCCAATCGCATCAAACCTGATGTTGCGATTATTACAGATGTCTGTCATGATACACACACTCCAATGGTGGATAAAATTGAAAATGGAGATCTTAAATCAGGTGATGGTCCTGTATTAACCTATGGCCCTGCTGTACAAAACAACCTTCTAAAACAAATTATTGAAACCGCGGAAAAAGCAAAAATTCCTTTTCAAAGAGCTGCAGCTTCGCGCTCAACAGGAACTGATACAGATGCTTTTGCATATTCGAATGAGGGTGTTTCAAGTGCATTGATCTCGTTACCATTGCGATATATGCACACTACAGTTGAAACCGTGAGAAAAGAAGACGTAGAAAATACAATTCATTTAATCTACGCAACGGTAAAAGGGATTAAAAATGGTCAGGATTTTCGATATTTTAAATAAATCCTTTAAGAATCAATTTCAAATTGTACATTTACCAATCAAATAAATAACCAATACTATGAAGAAAATTTACTACCTCTTGGGTTGTGTAGCATTGTCGAACGTTGCGAATGCCCAATTGTTTACTGATGATTTTGAAAGTTATAATACTGGTGCCTTAGGACCTCAATCAACGTCATGGACTACCTGGAGCGGAACTGAGGGAGGTGCAGAAGACGGCACTGTATCAACGGCACAAGCAAGTTCTGGAACAAAATCCATATACTTTAATTCAACCGCAGCAGGTGGAGGCCCACAAGACTGTGTTTTGGATTTCGGACCTGTTTTCAATTCTGGTGTTTTTACGTTTCAATCAGATTTTTTTGTGAATGCTACGAAAAGTGCATATTTTAATTTTCAAGCTTCTCAAACAATTGGTCAAACTTGGGCGTTAAATGTAAATATGTCTGGAAATTCCATTTCAATTGACGATGGAATTACATCTGATTTAGCAATAGGTTCGTATACTTCTGGAACTTGGTTTACCCTTAAAATTGAAGCTAATCTTACACTAGGATTGTGGAAGGCATTTGTAGATGGTACATTAATAGGTGTTTGGGAAAATGGAGTGAATTCACTGGCTTCAATAGATTTATTTCCGCTTCAAGGAAGCCAGTTTTATGTAGATGATGTAAGTTTTGACCAGACTCCTTACACTATTTCTGCTACGAACGCTGCAATTTCCGGATTAAATATGGATGGAAATATCGCTACCCAAGTTGTAAACCCAGTAATTACAGTTATGAACGCTGGAACAACCGCGTTAAGTTCATTCGACGTAACATTAAACTACAACGGATCAAATATCACTCAAAATATCACAGGGATTAATCTTGCTTCATTGGCTTCCTATCCTGTAACGTTTAATGGAGTAGTTCTGGCAGCTGGTTCACTTCCTGTTACCGCAACAGTTTCGAATGTGAATGGAGCGTCATCAGATGATATAGCCGCTGATAATTCAGCAACTATTAATATAAACCCTGTTGTTCCTGCTATGGGCAAAATGGTAGTTGGTGAAGAAGCAACAGGAACTTGGTGTCAGTGGTGCCCAAGAGGAGCTGTCTATATGGATTTATTCGAACAAGAATACGATCAGTTCTGGGCTGGAATTGCAGTTCATAATGCTGACCCAATGACGGTTACGGATTATGATGCAGCGATTGGTGGATTAATTGGTGGTTATCCAAGTGCATTGGTTGATAGAGGATCAGAAGTTGACCCATCCGGAATGGGCAACCCATTTTTTCAACGACTTCAAACAGCACCGAAAGCGTTTATTGAAAATGGAGCAACCTGGGATCCAACAACACGTATGTTGTATGTTTCAGTAACAGCTGACTTCCAATCTGTTGCAGACAATAATTACAAATTAGCATGTGTATTGACCGAAGATGATGTCACTGGAACAGGCGCAGGCTGGAGCCAATCAAATGCTTATGCAGGTGGTGGAAATGGTGTAATGGGTGGTTTTGAATCTCTTCCTAATCCTGTACCAGCAGCACAAATGGTTTACAACCATGTTGCAAGAAGTATTTTGCCATCTTTCAACGGTTTTGCCAATAGCTTTCCTGCTTCTGTAAATAGCGGTGAATCACATACGGTAAATTTCCTTTTCATTCTTCCTGCAGGTTGGGATGAAAACAACATTCACATTATTGGTATGTTAATAGACCCTAATGGAGGAATTGACAATGCAGGAAAAGCAACGATTACTGAGGCTGTCGATAATGGTTATGTAAATGGTACTGTAGCTAATGTTGCTGAAATGGACTTAAATCAACCTGATGATGTCTTTGCATTGGCTCCGAATCCTGCAACAAATGCAACTGTAGTTACTATCAATTTGAATCAAGAAGCTGAAATTGGTTTGTCTATCATAGATATGTCAGGAAAGGTTATAGCTGAAAGAAATTACGGAAACTTAAATGGTTCTTCAACAATTTCATTAAACACTTCAACTTTAAAACCAGGGGTTTATATGGTAAATCTTACCGTTAATGGTGAAAGTTTGGTGAAACGTTTGGTTATCGAATAATTTGATCAAAGTTTTATTAACATAAAGGGGCATGTGCCCCTTTTTTGTTTGGTGTATTATAAAACTCGATGACGTAATATTTGTGAGTGTTCTTTCGTGGTTAAGATTTGTAAATAATATATTCCTGACGATAAATCTAAATCAGAAATATTAATCTTATTGAACCCAGGTTGGAGATCAAGCATAAGAGACCGAACAACCCTACCTTCAATATCACGAATTTCAAACACGGATTCTCCGCTGTAAGTTTGACAAATAAAATCCACTTCAAAATCACCATAACTAGGATTCGGAATTGAAATCATCGTATTTTCATATACCAATTCTGCATTATTCAAAGGTGCAAATTCATGTGATGAAGAAATGCTAAAGACACCCAAAGAATCATTATTTTCTGTCTCAATAAAATTTGAACCTGCAATTCCTCCAATATTATCCCAAAGTGAACTTGTTTCGTCAAAACGTGTCATAAAAGAGGGAGCGGACTGAAAACCATTTATTTCCTCACTATTTCCATTCCAAACCAATTTTATTTTTAAAGAACTTCCCCCTGAGTCCAATTCATTAATAAACCAAGTACGTTTAACAACAGCTGAATTTGTTGTTAAACCGATTGCTGTTCCGTCATCCGTAACGTTATCTGCAACCCGAAGAGAAATCAAATCGGAAATACCTAAATTCTCAAGCACACACGGATTGTAAGAAGAATTTCCTACAGGAAAAACAGTGGTATTAGCCGATACGTTTCGTTGTAGCATACCTAATGAAGAAGTTTTAACATAACTGCTTATTGCACCTCCCACTATAAGTCCTGACTGCATATCCAAATTGAAATTCGAAATGTCTAAGATTCCGTTAACAAGAAATAAAGTATCCGCAATATTAATTGGGGCCTGAAGAACCACACCATTTGGCCGATTGATTTCGAGTACACCAAAATCGGTATTTAAACCTAAATTACTTGTAATTGCAACCGTATTTAAACCATTACCGACAAAAATAACTTTAGAAGAATCAGAAATAAAATGATTCTGAGATGCATTATTAATGTAAGAAAGATCGTTAAATACAATAACTGGATTTCCGTCACAAACAATCGAAGTATTTAATCCTTCAACTATGAATTGAGCCAATGAATTTTTGGAAATACAACATAGTAAAATAAAAAACCAAATGTTTGTAATGAATTTCCGAAGTTTAATTTTTTTCATTTTAATTTCAGTATTTCAAAGTGTACTTTTTATCCTTTCAGAACCGTTTTCATCTATTGAAAAGCATACCAATTGAGAAGTAAACTTTGAGTCCATGCTCCTCCATTTAAATCGGTCCTATATATATTAATAGTGCACTGGTTATTAGATACTTGAGCAACACTTGCAGCAAAAGTTTCAGTGGATCCTCCTACACCTTGAGGAGTAACAACCACCATGGGAACAGCGGCAAAAGCAACAGGAAAAGTTATAACAATCTGTTTAACTCCAGCTGTACCTGAACCAACGGCAATTTGACCGATTTGCATTCTGTTAATAACTGTTCCTCCACCCACTTTAACACTTCCATTAATATCCATTTTAGCGCCTGGAGTAGTGGTTCCGACTCCTATATTTCCACCAGCTTGTAAATACATTCTTGGCGTTCCAAAGCCTCCTACTCCACCGTCTTCAGAAATACCAAAACCAGTTTCCGTATTTCCATTTAACATTCCTATTGTCCAACGTTTGTCTGGTGTGTATTTATCAAAACCGATTTTTGATCCATCAGAGTTGCCAGCCTGATTTTCATAAAGTAAAATAGAGGTACCATAGGTACTTGCTGAATTGTGATCTATTTGAACTTTTGCGCTTGGACTTGAGGTACCAACACCCATATATCCTTGCGAATTCATGAATAAAGTTGTTGTTGACGTACCATCCGCGTTGAACCTTCTGAATGCTACGTTGCCATTATTTGCCAAACTTGGCGTTCCTAAAACCAATGTTGATGGTTCCATGAATAACCCCCATCTTCCAATGCCATTGTAAGTGCCGCTGGTAAATGCATCCCAACCTCTCGTAATTAATGGACGGTCGCCAGCTTCAAGAATTACCCCAAAATTTGAATTGGTTAAATGAATGTTTCCGTCTACATGGAGTTTTTGCAATGGTGAAACGGTTCCAATCCCAACATTTGCTCCATTATTATAAATATTAGAACTATTCAAAACCCAATCAGTTCCATTCCAGTAGGTTGTATTTCCAGCAACTGAACCTGAAGCTAAACCTGAAGAACCCTGAGGACCTTGAGGACCAATTCCCTGAACCCAATTAATCCCATTGAAATAATAAAATCCCGGAGTATAATCTGTTTGATAAACCAACAATCCTGTTGCTGGATTTAAAATTGAACTTCGCTCAGTTAAATTCATTCTTGGGGCCAAAAAGCCCTTTGTTGTAGATGATAAATCTAACAGCGAAGAAGGGTCAGCTGCATTGCCAGTTTCATTTATGCCAACATTTTGTGAGAATAAGTTTAATGAGACAATTATGGACAAGGAAAGTAATGATTTTTTCATTTTAGTAGAATAATAGTTATCGTTTAAAAGCTTGTAACATTAAGTAAATATAAAAATTCTGTTAATTCTATTGTATAAAAAGCATTGGCTTTACAAATGGAGCAAAGAGAAAGATGACTTCACACTCCAACTATCTTGAAATTTTAAGGTAATTTTGATTCATGAAGTGGATTGGAAATCGGATCAGTTTTGTAGATGATAAACAAAAAACAACCATTGTAATTCAGCCTGAAACTAGCATTTGGATTCAAGCAGTAATGGGTGCATGGGTCGCAATGTGGTTGGTAATTGGCGGAACAGTAATTTGGTCAATTTTTACTATGATGCTCTCCAATCAGGAAAAAATTATTTTGTACGTTTTTCTTTCTTTCTGGTTATACTATGCTTTTCGAGTTACAAGATCATTTTTATGGTTAAGATGGGGAAAGGAACTTCTGAAAATTGATGAAGTGGCCATGTTTTACAAAAAATCAATTAAAAAATATGGCAGCTCTAAACCCTATTATTTTGAGAATATTAAAAAAATATCATTAGACATTCCAAAAGAAAGATCACTTCAAATAGCCTGGGAATCTTCTCCTTGGATTAGAGGTGGAGAACGTATTTCATTTGAGTACATGGGAAAGGTTGTTAAATTTGGACAAAAACTAAATGAAAAAGATGCTAAGTTATTGTTCCAATTAGTAACTAAAAAAATTGAAGAAAAACTTAAAAAAAGAAAGGATTAAATCTTAAAGTATTTTTTCATTATCGCACAGAAGAAAAAAACTTTCATTATTCAGCATCCGTTTATCTGTAATTCATTCAAATTCATAATTTCAAATCAATTATTTTTTTGTAGTTTCGGAATGATTCGCTTTATATAACTCACTAATTATCAACCTTAAAATTATGTTAAGAATTTCTTTTTTCTTGTTGTTTAATATTTTAAGCCTTACAGTATTTACTCAAATGCCTGGGCAAACCGAACTAGAAAATGCCATTATTGCATTTGATAATGAAAATTATCAAACTTGGTATGAAGAGAGCCTTAAAGCTGCCAATAAAGGAAATGCAGAAGGAATGCTAAACATGGCCTATGCATTTGACCCCTATTATGCTGATCGATTTCCTTTTCCACTAAATAAAGATGCCGTTAAAGCCTTTGAATATTACAAAAAAAGTGGTGATGCAGGAAATGTAGAAGGAGCTTACGCCTCTGGAGAACTATACAGATTAGGTGAAGGAACCTCAAAAAATGAGGAACATGCCCTGGCTTATTACAAGAAAGCCTACGAACTTGGGCATCCTAATGCTGCAAACACAATCTATCAAATTATAGGTACAGAGGGTTATCTGACATATTTAAAGGATTGTGTAGGAAAGAAAAATTACGATGCAGCCAAAGAATTGGCGATCATTTACATATCCGGAAAAATAGTAGAAGCAGATTTGGCAGAAGCAATGAAATATTTGAATCTTGGCGACGAAGGTAATCATGGTGGCTGTCAATATGTTTTAGGTTATCTATACAGAAATGGATTTAAAAAAGCACCGGATGGTGTAGTTTCAATATCTAGTGAACATGCTGACATTGAAAAGGCTCTTTATTATTTTGAAAAGGCCGTAATACATGGTAGCTCCGAAGCACTAAACAACCTTGGTGAAATGTGCATGAATGGTACGGAAATTAACGAGGACCTAGAAAAATCTTTCTCTTATTTTGAAAAATCATGTGAACTCAACAGTGGATATGCTTGCTACATGTGCGGAATGATGATTTCAACTGGATATATAGCTCGAGATGAAGAGAATATCGAATATTACGTAACCAAAGCAATTGACTTAGGCTACCAGCCTGAATAAGCTTTTCAAAAAATTAAGTTTGTCATTTAATTTCGAAACATACTACGACAATCTACCTCTATGGAAGGCCGAATTATTGCTTTTGAGGAAAATTTGTATTTCTTGTGAACTCAAAGAAGAATTAAAATGGAAAGCACCTTGCTTCACTTTTGACGGTAAAAATATTCTTATTCTTCATGCATTTAAGGAATATTGTGGTATTGGATTTTTCAAAGGAGTATTAATCGAAGACAAAAAAGGAATTTTGGTTTTTCCTGGAGAAAATTCAAAGCATTCGAAAATATTGAAGTTCAAATCCTTAGAAGATATCCTTTCCATAGAAGATGAAATCAGAACTTTTATTTTTGAAGCCATTGATACAGAAAAAAAAGGTCTAAAGGTCATTCCTGAAAACACTGAAATCGAATTGCCAGAAGAGTTAAAAGAGGTATTTAAAGAAAATTCAACTTTCAGTCAGGCATTCAGTGCCTTAAGCCCCGGAAAAAAAAGAGGTTATATATTGTATTTTGCAGGGGCCAAACAAAGCCAAACCAAATTGGATCGCATATACAAAATGATGGGCCGCATTCAACTCGGAAAAGGACTTCAAGATTGTACCTGCGGCCTTTCGAAAAAGATGCCGAGATGTGATGGATCGCATAAATTTATTTAGTTCAATTTTTATGAAAAAAATATTGATAACAACATCTATTTTTATTGCATTTTCATCCCTCAACGCACAGAACTTTACCTCCTACTTCACTGGAAACCAACAAGATTTTATTACCCAAGCTTTAGGAGGCGTTTGTTTAATGGGAGGTGCCTCAGAAGATGACAATGCGATGAAATGGTTTCTGGAAAGGGCCAGCGGAGGTGATGTTCTTGTTCTAAGAACCAGTGGTTCTGATGGCTATAATAATTACATGTACAATACGCTCGGTGTCAATATAAATTCAGTGGAAACCATTGTTTGCAATAATGCCGCTGCAAGTAATGAAAGCTATTTGCATGAGAGGATTCAAAAAGCTGAGGCGATATGGTTTGCTGGAGGAAATCAATGGACATACATCAGTTATTGGAGAAATACTCCAATTGATAGTTTAATCAATAATGCCATTTCAGAAAGGAATATTGTTATTGGTGGAACAAGCGCAGGAATGGCAATAACGGGCGATTATTATTTTTCAGCGCAAAATGGAACGATAAGTTCTGCAACTGCTTTACAAGATCCATATAATTCAACCCTGACGGTTGATTCAACATCTTTCATTAAAAACACTTTATTGCAGAATACCATCACCGATACGCATTTCGACAATCCTGATAGAAAAGGCAGATTAATCGCTTTTATGTCAAGAATTTACAACGATTACAACAGCTCTTCAAAAGCAATCGCTTGCGATGAATATACTGCTGTATGTATTGACAACAATGGATTGGCTAAAGTTTATGGCGGTTATCCTCAATATGATGATTTTGCTTATTTCGTAGAGGTGAATTGTGAGATACCAAACCCAACTCCGGAAATTTGCAGTAGTGCAATGCCCTTAACGTGGTCTCAAAATAACGAAGCTTTGAAAGTATGCAAAATACCCGGTACAAGCAGTGGAGACAATAACTTCAACCTGAACGACTGGCAAACCAACACGGGAGGGAACTGGTTCCAATGGAGCGCGAATCAAGGCGTTTTCGAGGAAAATATTGGAAATCAACCCAATTGTCTTTCCACAACAGGAGATTTGGAAAGCGAAGACATAATTTGGAGCTACAATCCTGATCAAAAAATTCTAGTATTTAAATCTGATATGATTGACCTTTCAGATTGTAAATTGAGTGTGACAAACTTATTGGGACAACATATTGATTTTGAGCAAATAAATCATTCAAAAGAACTTAATTTACAATTAAAAAACAGCTCAAATAGAATCCTATTTTTCAGATTATATCACAAGGAACAAGTAGTCTTTAATCTCAAAATAATCCTATAATTTCAGTTTATTTATGCTGTTTTTCAGTTAGATTTGTTGATATAAACTTTAATAAAACATGGCAATAATCGATGTAGTCAAATACGATGGCCCAAACAATGTTTTGGTTTGGAAATGGCGCTCAGCCAATAATTCCTCTAGAGAAGAACAATTGAGATATGGAACGCAATTGGTTGTGAATCAATCTCAAGAAGCCATCTTCATAAAAGGTGGTCAAATTGCCGATGTTTTTGGCCCTGGAACGCACACATTATCAACCAAGAACTTACCTATTTTGTCAGGATTGATCGGACTTGCGTTCGGTGGTGACAGCCCATTTACAGCTGAGGTTTATTTTGTAAACAAAACGGTATCAATGGACGCAAAATTTGGTTTAATTCCATTCAATATGATTGAACCCAATTTTAAAGTTCCAGTGCCCGTGACGAGCAGAGGAAGCTTCGCTTTAGCTGTTGCCGATTCCAAAAACTTCTTAAATAAAATGGTTGGAACGATAGCTGATTTTGACACAATGACCTTAACCCAATTTTTCCGAGGTGTATTGGTTGAAAATGTTAAAAACGCCATTACAAAAATTGCGAAAGAACAAAACCTAAGTCCATTGGAGCTTGAATCAATTGTGATGGAGGTTGCAAATGCTGTTAAAGGCTTCATCGCAAGTACGATCGCAGATTATGGATTGGAATTAAAGTTATTTAATATTGAAGCAATTCCTGTAATTGATGATGACCCGAGAGTTAAAGAAATTGTAGCACAATACCAAAAGTTAATGTCCGAGGATGCTGCTGAACGCATGCGTTTGAAAAGAAGAGCTGAAAATCTTGATGTCTATAAAATTGAAAGAAGCTTTGATACCTCAGAAAAAGTTGCCGAAAATATGGGCGGTGGTCTTGGTGGCGATGGTGGCAATATCCTTGGAACCATGATCGGAATGGGGATGGTTAATCCACTTGCTAATCAAATGGGCAGTATCATGCAAGGAAATATGCAGGGGTCTGTACAAAACACCAATACGAACCAAGATAATGATAAAGTTTTTGAAGACTTAAAAAAATTAGGTGAATTGAAAGCTGCTGGTATATTAACCGAAGAGGAATTCAATGAAAAAAAGAAAGAGCTTTTGAACAAGATTAAATAAAATTAGCAATGTTTAAAAATCCATTCTCCTTTCAAGGAAGAATAAGACGAACTGAATATGCGTTAAGCATAATAATTACGGTATTAATCAATAGTTTTACACTTGGCCTAGGAATATTTATAACCTTGCCATTCATGTTAGCTCAAAACACAAAAAGATGTCACGATTTGGGAAAAAGCGGCTGGTGGCAATTAATACCTTTTTATGGCTTACTACTCTTATTTGAAGATGGACAAATAGGATTCAATCAATATGGTGCAAACCCTAAAGAATCTAACAATTCATACTACAATCAATATAACCACCAATCCCCCGATTCGCTTAAACCATTTGAATCTGTAATACCTGATAAATGCCCGATATGTAAAAATCCAAATACAAAACGAGAAAAAATTTGTGAATGGTGTGGAAGTCAAATCATTTAATCTCATTTTCAATGGATTAACTGTCATTAAATGAATCCTATATTCGTTCCAATTATTAGTGTTTTACACTTTTTATCACATTAATTCTGCCATTTTTAGCATAAATACACAAACTTGTGTAATTTAAAATATTGCATTTAGAACAGACCCAAAACTTATAATACAGATACATAAGTCAAACCCAAAGTGATACTAAACATTACTGCCTATGATAAAAACAAGAAAAAAGTCAAGAAGGCAAAAATAGTTGTTAAAGACTTTGAAAAACTGCGTTCATACACTTATGAAACAACTTATGGTATAGACGGTTTCTTTCAAACCACTGATGACATAACAGAATTTGAAACTCTTACATCAACTAATATATTGAGAATGTATTTTTTTTCTTTAGGTAATTTTCATTAAGAAGTTAAAATTGTAAATGCCCAATATTTAAGATCTTAATCAATATTTTCAATCAAACTATTGACAAATTCTATTTTTACTATTGTCATGCTATTATAAATTTGGGGAGTCAAGTTCAAATTATTTTAGACATGAAAAGAATTCTTACAGTCTCATTAATCTTTGCAAGCATCAATATTTCAGCGCAAGAAACAGGAGAAAAAACATTAACCTGTCCCTTTGGTTTTGGTGCTGCAAACCAAAATAACGCAACCAACATAACGACAGAAGGTCAAAAAACTTCAATGGAAAATGGTGTTCGTTTTCAATCAACACAAAGCAGTTTGAATGGAAAAACAAATGAAGATTGGTGGCCCAATCAATTGGACTTAAGTGTATTAAGACAAAACTCCGAATTATCAAATCCCCTAAGTATTGATTTTGATTATGCTTCAGCATTCTCTAATCTCGATTATCAAGGGATTAAAAATGATTTAAATGCTTTAATGACACAATCCCAAGAATGGTGGCCGGCAGATTTCGGTCATTATGGACCTCTTTTCATTCGAATGGCGTGGCACAGTGCAGGCACTTACAGAACTGGAGATGGACGCGGAGGTTCCAGGGCGGGTCAACAAAGATTTGCGCCTCTTAACAGTTGGCCAGATAATGCCAATCTTGATAAGGCAAGACGACTCCTATGGCCAATAAAACAAAAATATGGTCAACAAATTTCTTGGGCGGATTTGATGATTCTTACTGGTAATGTTGCACTTGAATCTATGGGATTTCCAACAATAGGTTTTGCTGGAGGTCGCGAGGATATTTGGGAGCCTGAGAATGATATTTATTGGGGCTCAGAAAACAAGTGGCTAGAAGAAACCCGTTACAGTGGCGACAGAGATCTTGAACACCCGCTCGCTGCAGTACAGATGGGTCTTATCTATGTTAACCCGGAAGGTCCAAATGGAAATCCAGATCCAATTGCAGCAGCTAATGACATTAGAGAAACATTCGGTAGAATGGGTATGAATGATGAAGAAACTGTTGCTCTTATAGCCGGTGGACACTCATTCGGTAAAACGCATGGTGCAGGATCAGCAAGTAACGTTGGCAAAGAACCCGAAGCTTCTTCTATTGAAGAACAAGGATTTGGATGGAAAAGCACCTTTGGTGAAGGGAAAGGAAAAGACGCCATTACTTCAGGATTAGAAGTAACATGGACCTCCACTCCAACCACATGGGGACACGAATATTTTGATATATTGTTCAACAATGAATGGGAACTCACCAAAAGCCCTGCTGGAGCGAATCAATGGGTCGCAAAAAATGCCAAAGCATCAATCCCTGATGCTTTCGACAACAAATCCTATCATTTACCCACTATGCTTACCACAGATCTTTCGCTTCGTTTTGATCCAGTGTATGAAAAAATATCAAGAAATTTTCTAGAAAATCCTGAAGCGTTTACCATAGCGTTTGGTAAAGCATGGTTCAAGCTGACACATCGAGATATGGGGCCAAGTTCAACTTACCTTGGTCCTGAAGTCCCTGAAGAGCAATTTATCTGGCAAGATCCTATCCCAGAATTGAATCACCCAATTGTCGAGACTAAAGACATAATTAAAATCAAAAACCTCATCAATGAATCTGGTTTAACAATTTCTGAATTGGTATCAACCGCTTGGGCATCTGCATCAACTTTTAGAGGTTCAGATCGAAGAGGAGGTGCTAACGGAGCTCGAATTTGCCTAGAGCCGCAGAGAAGTTGGGAGGTAAACAATCCTGAACAACTTAACAAGGTGCTTTTTAAA